>NZ_JAKEUW010000023.1:0-78387 GCF_022398115.1 Vibrio sp. Isolate22
GGATAGCCTCGGCTTCAAGACCGCAAAGGCATTTAGCCTCAGAGTTAGGTTTAAGAGTCAGTGGTTTAAGAGTCAGTGTAATAAGTGATGCTGTCTGGTGAGACTTTACTATTTTAAAGCCTTCCCAGAATGAAGATAGGAAAGTATGATTCGGCATGAAAACGGTAGTTTGTGTATGATTTTTGTTTGGCGACTAAACCATATCACTTACTACCGTTTTTGTTTTTAGTTCCCGCTAATCCGCGATGAACCAAAAAAAAGCCCCTGCMATKGCAGGGGCTCTTGTAAGAGTGGTATTTGAGAACAAGTACGCTCTATTAGAATGCAGTACGCTTGTAGCGACGGTAAACCGGCTGCCAGAAGTGCTGGTCAATCGCTTGTTGTAGTGCTTCTTCAGTGATCTCTAGTGCAACACCTTGTTCGATCGCTTTCTTACCAACAGCAAAAGCAATCTTCTTAGATACTGTGTGGATCTCTTCCAATGGCGGAAGTAGAGCACCAGAACCATTGATTGCTAGTGGAGAACACGTTGCAAGCGCACGGCTCGATTCCATTAGCATTTCGTCAGTGATGCGTGAAGCGTTCACAGCCAACACACCAAGGCCAATACCTGGGAAGATGTAGCTGTTGTTACACTGAGCGATTGGGTAAGTTGTGCCGTTGTGAACCACTGGCTCAAATGGGCTACCTGTTGCTACTAGTGCTTGGCCATCGGTCCAACGAATGATGTCGTTTGGTGTTGCTTCAACACGGCTTGTTGGGTTCGATAGTGGGAACACGATAGGGCGTTCGCAGTGAAGGTTCATCTCTTTGATCACTTCTTTACTGAATAGACCCGGTGCACCAGATACACCAACCAATACTGTTGGTTTAGCGTGACGAACAACGTCCAGTAGAGAGAAACCTGTACCGTCGCTTTCCCAGTCTTTCGTGTTCGCGTTTGTTTGAACTAGGCGTTGTTGGAAATCAAGCAGGTTCTGCATGCCTTCCTGTAGTAGGCCCCAACGGTCAACCATGTAAACTTGAGAACGCGCTTGCTCGTCGCTGATACCTTCAGACACCATCTGAGCAATGATCGCTTCTGCGATACCACAACCAGCTGAACCTGCACCTAGGAAGGTCACACGTTGTTCAGACAGTTTGCTACCTGCTGCTTTACAAGCTGCTAGTAGAGAACCAACCGTTACCGCTGCTGTACCTTGGATATCATCGTTGAAACAACAGATACGATCTTTGTAACGCTCAAGTAGAGGCATTGCGTTCTTCTGCGCGAAATCTTCGAACTGAACTAGCGCATCAGGCCAACGACGTTGAACGGCTTGGATGAACTCTTCAACGAATGCATCGTAATCAGCACCTGTGATACGAGGGTGACGCCAGCCCATGTACATTGGGTCAGCAAGACGTTGAGGGTTGTTTGTACCAACATCAAGTACGATTGGTAGCATGTAAGCTGGGCTGATGCCGCCACACGCTGTGTACAGTGCTAGTTTACCGATTGGAATACCCATGCCACCGATACCTTGGTCTCCCAAACCAAGAATGCGCTCACCGTCCGTAACCACGATAACTTTAACATTGTGGTTTGTCGCATTATTCAGTAGATCATCGATACGATCGCGGTTCGGGTAAGAGATAAACAGACCACGACCACGACGGTAGATATTTGAGAAGTTCTCACATGCTGCGCCAACTGTTGGCGTGTAAATGATAGGCATCATTTCAGAGATGTGGTTTTGAACTAAACGATAAAAAAGCGTTTCATTAGTGTCTTGGATGTTACGAAGGTAGATATGCTTATCCATATCACTTTCGAAGTTACAATATTGTTTATATGCACGTCCAACTTGCTCTTGGATTGTTTCCGTTGTTTCCGGCAACAAACCTTCAAGGTTAAAAGAGCTACGCTCTTCAGCAGTGAATGCGCTGCCTTTGTTTAGAAGGGGTGTACTTAGTAGAGCAGGACCAGCATAAGGGATATATAGAGGGCGTTTATCGTTGTTCATTGGATGCCTAATATGGGAGAAAGGGTAACTGAAAAATGATAACGGTTTAGTTATTCAATTGTAAATACTTTCTCCCCGATCTTGGCAAACAAAATGATATTCTTTCTCCTATCCCACAGTTATCGAATTCTAACGTCATAATTCGTTATACTTTGCTCACATTTTTTCGCGGCTCTCTCTTTTTATGTCTCAACTTCCCATCGATAGCTATCAAAGTACTTTCCATCAACAGATCGCCGATTCTCACCTTGTTGTAGAAGCTGAAACCGGTTCGGGCAAATCAACGCGCTTGCCAATTTGGGCATCTCAACATGGGCGTGTGCTGGTGGTTGAGCCAAGAAGAATCGCTTGTACATCGTTAGCTAAGTTTCTAGCGAAAGAATCGGGTGAGACGCTGGGCAGCAAAGTGGGTTACGCCATCAAGCTTGAAGCGCAATACAACGAGCAGACTGATGTAGTGTTTGTCACACCCGGTATTGCCTTACGTTGGCTAGCGGAAGATGGGCTAGCCGGCTTTGATGTGATTGTGGTGGATGAGTTTCACGAAAGGCGTTGGGACATCGACTTGCTGGTGGCGATCCTCAAGCAGAAGGCGAGCCATCGTTTGATCATCACATCGGCAACCATCGAAGGGGAGCGTCTCGCTGACTACCTAGAAGCGAACAGGATCAGTTGTGAGGGGCGAACTTATCAGGTTGATATCGAGCACAGAGCAAATGAATCTAGGGCTTTGCCGGGTAGTCGACATCTAGAGCAACGCATCGCTGAAGAAGTGAATCACCAACTTATTGCATCGCACGGCGATATCTTGATTTTCCTTCCAGGCAAGAAAGAGATTGTGCAGTGTGAGCAAGCGTTGGCAGAACATCCGGATCTGCAAGTTGTTAAATTGCATGCCTCGGTGAGTAACAAGGAGCGAGATCTCGCGCTATCTGGTCGCAATGTGGCTAAGGACGATGGCGATGGAAACGATAGCAGAGGCTTGCGTAAGGTCATTCTCGCGACTAACGTTGCTGAAACCTCGCTAACCATTCCCGATATTGGTGTGGTAATCGATTCTGGATTGGAAAGAAGAACGGTTCAGCGTAATGGCAGAACTACGTTGATGCTGAAATCCATATCGCGCGCGAGTGCCAAGCAACGAGCAGGCCGTGCGGGCAGGGTAATGGACGGTGTTTGCGTTCGTTTGTATGGCGAACATGCAGCATTAGAGTTAGTCACGCCACCTGAATTGCAGCGAGAAGAGCTGACTGAGCCGATGTTGGCGGCGGCATGCAGTGGTTTCACTTTGGAGAGTTTGTCTTTCCTTGATCCGATTCCAGAAAAATCGCTACACAGCGCAACACACACTTTGCTGACGATGGAAGCGATTGACGACGATCATCAAGTTACCGAGCACGGAAAAAAGCTTTACCCACTACCGATAGATGCTTTGTATGCCGACATTGTTACCCGCATTAAAACCAAAGCGTTGAAAGAGGCGATGGTCGATCTCACGGCTGCATTGTCTGTGCCCGCTCGTTTATATCAGTTACCCAATAATCCTGAACATTTGGAAGCGCTCGCTCAGCAAGAAAAAGAGGGCTGTGATTTAACCTTGTTGATACAGATTGTGCGTGGTCGTGATTACCCACATCTAGAAATCGATCAACAAGCTTTGGCGGAAGCACAAGGGCTTGCCGAGCAAATGCGTGAAGTGTTTGAGCTTCCTCAGTTGGAAGTTGCCTCTCGCTATCAACGAACAGCCCTACTTGAAACCATTATTAAGCTGCATCCTGAGTTGGTGTTTGTGCGTCGTTTAAAAAGAAGAGAGGCGTTTGCTAACGGGTCACTAGAGGTAGTACTTGGTCGACAAAATCGCTTTCCTGATAATGCGCAGGCTATGTTGGTGTTTGATACACACAGCCTTCCCGGGCAAGGAGTTAAGCAGACATTGACTCTCGCAACGACCACAGCACCAATTGCGCTTGAGCTGATGGTCGAAGCGGAACTTGGCGAATGGCAACAGGGCGAAACCGTGGTCAATGATGATGGTGTGTTTACCGAGATGGATTTGGTGTACGCAGGTCGCACAATCACGACAAAACTGGTTGCAGCAGAAGGTAAGTTGTCCTTAAAGCCTATCGTGGATCTGGTGGTAACTGGTACTCAGCTTCCTGGTTTTGCTGAGGCTCGCACTCGAGAGATCAAGCATTGGCAGCTGTACGTCAAACTTGGGCTGGATGAGCAAACCAAGTTTACCTCCGATATCGAGCAACTGAGTTTTGAATCGTGGTTTATTGAGCAGCTTGAAGTGCTAGGAGTTACTGATGTCACTGAGCTTGAAATGTTTGATGCCTCGGACATTCCTTTTGAAGGTATCCCTAGTTGGCTATACACAGAGTTCGCTGAAAAGTACCCGTTCTCACTCACTCTTGCTGACTTGAACTTGGAGGTTGAGTACCTTGTCGGAAGAAAGCTGGTTTACGTTCATTATCAGTCGGGTAGTAGAAAATCGCCGCCGAAACGATGGGAGTTACCGACTTGGTCTGGCTGGCGTATTCAGTACAAAAAGGCGAGCCGAATTATTGATATAAAATAGATAGATAAGTTTTATCTTCAAAATATTAATCAAATAGGCGCATATATGATTTTTCAGTGGTGATTATGTTACAAATTTGATTTTTATATGCCATTTTAACCAATCAAAAGGTCATAAAAGACCATTCTTCTATATCCTATTGCTATAAAGAAAGAGTTGATAGATATTGAGTATATTGTGTTGCCAAAGTGTCGGGGGACATCATGGATAATCAGAAAGAGACGCGTGTAGAGTTTGATTACACAACTTTTCTTGGCGCCTCGTGCAGTAAAAAATGGACTTTTTTGGAAGCACTTACCACTATCGCTCCAGTGTTCAGTACCGTTTGGCGAGACAGCATCAAAGAGCTAGCAAGCCCAGAAGATCGCTTATGGCAAATGGCACTAAAATCGATGTCTACACGTAAAAGTGATGAATCGAACATCGTTACTTTGCTTAAGCTTGCCAAATTAGAAGGCATCAATGAGCTTAAAGTAGTGATGCCATATTCTCTTGAAGAAGAGCAGATCGAATACATCGAATCGCGTAGTCATTTAGTGATTGCAGGTAATACTGGAGAAGAATTTACTATTCGACTGTAAGCCTTGTACCAGTGAGAGCAATGCTCAAACAAGACTGAAATTATATGTAAAAAGGGCCTCAATATTGAGGCCCTTTTTGTATTGTGACGGTGTTTAAATCGACAAGATGATTAGTCGATCAGCCCGTAGTCAGCACGCAATACGTCGATGATCTCTTGTTTAGGGTTTTCGCTCAGTACAATCTCAGCGCCGGTAATCTTTGCTGCGATATCAAGGTAAGTGCGAGAAAGAGACATCAGTGCATCCAATGGCAATTCATTGTCACGCGCTAGCGCTTCACGCTCTGGCATACGCTCTTTGTTCAGTAGAATATCAGCGTCAGGGAAGTAGTTAAGTAGGAACTGACGGAAGCCTTCTTTTGAGTTTTCAACGATGTTGCCATTGTTGTATTGCTCTGTATCCCAGATACGAGATGAGTCAGGTGTGCCCACTTCGTCCATGTAGATAAGCTTCTCGTTACCTTGTGCATCGTTCACGTAGCCAAACTCAAACTTGGTATCCACGAAGGTTTGATCGACTTTCTCTAAAGCGTCACTGATGACGTTAAAGCCTTCTTTCAATAGCTTCTCATAGTGCGCGATATCGCTCTCTTGTGAGAAGTTAAATGCTGCAAAGTTATCTTGGATGTTCTGACGCGTGATGTTTACATCGTCCGCTTCTGGTACACCAGGAATGCCTTTCAGAATACCTTTAGTTGAAGGAGTGATAAGAAGCTCTGGTAGTTTTTTATCTTTCTCTAGACCTTCTGGCATTTCGATACCACAGAATTCACGCTCACCATTTGCGTACGCACGCCACATAGAACCTGTGATGTATTGGCGACAAATCGCTTCAATCATTACTGGGCGAGCTTTTTGTACAATCCATACGAATGGGTGAGGGATATCAAGAATGTGGCTGTCAGCAAGACCGTTGTCTTTAAAAAGCTTGAACCAATGGTTAGAGATAGCATTAAGCGCTGCGCCTTTACCAGGAACACCTTTCAGGTTGCCTTCACCACGCCAGATACAATCAAACGCAGAGATACGGTCACTGATCACCATGATAGCTAAAGGAGCATCAGGTGCTACGTCGTAGCCTTTCTCTTTAATTAGTCGTTGGCTATCTTCTTCAGTTAACCAGTAAACCGAACGAACCTTGCCACTGTGGACAGGTTTATCAGTGCGGATTGGGAGGTCATCATTTACGGCAAGAACTTGATCAGCGAGGCTCATTTAGACATTCCTATCTTTTATCAAACGTCATACAGAGAAGTGCAATGTGCACATGATTAGACGGGCATTATACCCAATCTAACGTTTGCTTCCAGAGAAAAAGCAAACGTTTGCTAAATCTGCTGATCAAATAAAAACCCCTGCCTAACTATCCACCAAATTTAAGGCGAATCGTAGGGCAGGGGAAGGCAGTATATTTGGACTATATTACTGGGCTATCTAGTTGAGCGATGTTGCTTAGTGAATGCGCTCTGAGTTGGCATCCATGAAGAAAACCTCACACTGGAAACGCAAACCTAATGTTCTTAAGTACTGTTGGCTAAATTGATCAATCGATGCGCTAGCAACGATCGCACTCGCATTCTTAGAGCGGATCGCTTTCTCTACTGTTTCAGCTTCGGTCATTTGGTGAGAAGCTTTCATATGAATAACGCGGTCGCAGCATACGTTATGTTTCTGCAGTTGCTTAGCGGATGGTCTTGGTGTTTGCGCCGTAAATAGTAGCCATTGATGTTGATTGGACAGCAACGCCATTTTTGCAAATAACGCTTCATCAGATGAATGATGAGCTGAGCGAGAAGCTGATGCAAATGCGCCGTGAATTAGCGGGCTAGAGTGTTGTGCTTTAACGTGTGCTTGAATCATTTTGCTGCCCTTATATACATGCTGTATGTGTATACAGTAGTTTTTGTTGCTTATAAGATCAAGCGTTTTTTGCGGGATTATTGGACGATTTCTTATGTTGAAATTAGATTTTTGCAATTAAGGCATTGAAATTATTAGATAAATTAAATTTGAATGATTTTGCTATTTTGTCTCAGAAATGGAAAAAATGTGAGCTTTATACAGGTGTATACAGTAGTTTTCTGTCAAAACCACTGTATACACCTGTATAGAAGATAAGAAGATAAGAAGATAAGAAGATAAGAAGATAAGAAGATAAGAAGATAAGAAGATAAGAAGATAAACGCTGGGCACAAAAAAAGCGCCTAAGGCGCTTTCTTATATTTCAACGGTGTAACTTATCTCAGTGTTGCTTGGGAGAGTTTTGCTCTCATTTCCATCTCACCAATATTGAACTGGCGAACATCCATGGTCGCGATATCATTGCAGTCTTTACATGCATGATGGCACTTACCATCTAGGTAGTCGTGCTTTTTTACTAGGCTTGGCTTTTTGCACCAATCACAAACGCCTTCTATTGTGAACATATTCTCTCCTCACCTGTTTAAGTCAGGTGTATTTTCGGCGCAAATTATGACACAACAGAGACCTATTGGTTAATAGTTTGTTACTCGTTTTTGAGAAGGTGATCGATTGCAACACCAATAAAATCGATATCTCTGTGAGATGGAAAGATAAAGGTGTGTAATTGTTTACGATTTCGTAACACTTTGTAAGATGGTTTTTAGCGCGCTGTTCAAACGTTTCATTTCTTCATCACATCCTTGACCATCAGGGTGATAAATTTTTGATAGTTGTTTATATCTCACCTTAATGCTTTTCTGGTTAGGAATAGAGCTCGGCGTGTAGCCAAATAGCGCACAGGCTAGCTGTAAACTGTTCGAACTTTTTTGGCCTTTTTGTTTCTTTAATTCGTTGAACATGGTCTGCAGTTGACGCTTTTGCTGCTTAATGGTGCGGTTCTTCTCGCTCAGTTGAGTTTCGAGCTCCTGCTTCTGCGTTCCCAAGTCACTGGATTTCAGAATCTCTCTTTTTCGCGAGATCACTAGAGTCGCGCCGATACTCACGATAACAATCAGTAACGCCAATGCCGTACCAATCATATAGTCAGAGCCACTTAGGTTAGAACTGGATAGGTTAGACTGCACTTGGTTAGATTGTATTTGCTGAGACAATCTCTGACTGTTTTCTACTTCAGAGCCGATACCCTCGTCGAGCTGCTCGATTGAAGAGATCTGTTTTGCACGTTGTTGATTGAACTGTGCTTCAAGAACACGGTTGTAGCCATCTTCTGCGTCTGGGTTGTCTGGTAATGCTGCTTCATACCAAAGTTGTGCCGCGTCTAGCGGGCTGAGTAGCGCTTGTTCTGGGGAAGATTCGTAAAGCTTGGCGATTTCTACTGTCGCTCGCTTGTTCCCTTGCAATGCGGCTTTGATAAACCATTCCAAAGCCAATTTGTTGTCGGGTTTTCCATCCGTTCCTGCTAAGTAAAGTTCAGCCAATCTAAACTGTGCATTCGCATTGCCGTTTTCTGCGGATTGTGAATACCAATAGAATGCATCATCGATGTTCTGAGGGACACCAACTCCTAATTCATACGCTTGTGCTAATTGGTATTGTGATGCTGAATCTTTAGGTGATGAATCTGCTGCGTTACCTTCTTCACTTTTATTTGCCGCGTGGGCGAGGGAGGAAAGCAATAAAACAAGGGTCAGAAGCAGAGGTCTCAGGGGCGATGGTGATCGAAAGTTGGATAGGATAAGCAAAAGATAAGTCTCGTAAAAAGCCCAGTGCCGATATCAGTATCAAGACGCTATGTAGTGAACAATAAAGTCGTACTGCTTTAAATAAGCCATACGACTGACAAGCCACTATATAGCGGTTATTTCAATAGATAAAGGAGACTGGGCTTTAATCGTGCTACTTAAGTGGCAAGATTTGAATCTCTACGCGACGGTTACAAGCACGGCCTTGAGACGTGTTGTTGTCACATAGAGGGTAACGCTCACCGTTACCACGAGCAATGGCACGACCTGCAGCTACATCTTGAGAGATCAAGAATGCACGAACAGATTCAGCGCGGCGCTCAGAAAGGATTTGGTTAGTCGACTCACTGCCAGTGCTGTCAGTGTGACCTTCGATCACTAGGCTAGTGTCTGGGTATTCAACTAGGATACGAGCAACGCCACGAAGTGTATTGTGGATGCTTGATTCAAGCGCGTAAGAACCAGAATCGAAACCGATGCCGTTTTCAAGGCGAAGTAGAAGTTGGTTTTCGCCAACACGTTCTACCTGAACACCAGAGTTCATCAACTCTTCACGAAGTGCAGCTTCTTGTCGGTCAAAGTAGTAACCAATACCACCGCCAACAGCAGCACCACCGGCAGCACCAATAAGAGCACGTTTACCACGGTCTTTAGAGTCACCGGTAGCAGCACCAGCAACGGCACCAGCGATTGCACCAATTAGAGCGCCTTGAGTTGCAGAGTTAGTCTCAGATTCGCCAGTAGTAGCGTTTTGGCGTTGAGTTGCCTGACAACCCGTAAGTGCGACAGTAAGCGCTAGGGCTAGTGTGATTTTTTTCAACGTATTTTCTCCATCATGTACTTCTGTCAAACGTATGGATTACGAATGACAAACATATAGTCCTATAGGTCCTATTGATGGTTTTTATCAATACGCTGAAGCAATGTAAAGACGCTCTATGATTTAGATATCTTTTTAGGTGCCTGTGCACCGGCAACTGGTCGATTAACAGACAATTTACGACCTTTCTTCAAACCAACCTCGTAATCAGCAGTGAGATTTTTCATCGCTTCTTTAAGCTGTTGTTTGAAGGTTTCGCGGTCGATATTTTTGAATTCTTTATCGATGTAGTTATTGATCTTGTTGTTCGACTCTTCGTCTGGTGTGATCGTTGGTAGCTTCTCAAGTGCGCCTTCAACCCAACCTGATACAAATGAATTTACGCGACGGGTTACTTCTAATGTACCCGTACCAGACCCCGCAAAGCTGTTACGGAACTGGCCTGTATGCTCATTGAGTTCACGGTAGATGATATCGAAAGCAAAGGCTGCAAAGATGGCACGATCGGCTTCACCGATGAACTCTACGCGTTTAAGGCCTTTGTGGTTGAGCAGTACAGCTTCTACGCCGAACTTAGTATTAATACCACGGATAACACGAAGCAGTGTTGAGCTGATATTTGTGGGTAACAGGTGTGTGGATTGAGTCTTGCCCATCTTGATAAATTCAATATCGTCTTTCTCAAGACCATATTTCAGCATCAAGTTATGCGCCATTTTGATTGCATTGGCAGCTTCGTTGACGTTAGCAGAATTACCAAGCTCAAGACACTTAGCTATTTTCTTTAGGGCTTTTTTCTTATCCATCGACTACTTAATCATTACCGCAAATTTTGAAAAGTCCGACATTTTACATGTTTTGGCGGGTAACAGAAAGCAAAACTCACTCTGCGGGCGAGTTGGGTTGGTAACAATTAATTAAGCAAAACGGACTTTGGGGCTTAAACAAAAACGCCATCAATAGGATAGATGGCGTTCGTGACAAAGTTTTTAGAATGACTAGAGCATTCGTAAACTAGATACCCAGTTCATCAAGCAGATCGGCTGCTGAATCGTTGCCTGAGCTTTGTGCTGGCTTATTGCCTTCCTGCATCTTTTTCTGAGTTGCTTCAAGAATGCTGTCTGGGCACTCGTCTTCTGCAATCTCAAATTCTTCTAGTTGGATGAACTCTGTTTTGTCCATAGCCAGCTCAAGGTAGAAGATGTTGTTGTTTTCAGTTGAGAAGGTCACACGACGAGCCTGTGGGCGATCAAGATTGGTATCAACAGACAGGTTTACTTGTTTGTTCAGTGCCAGCATTTTCGGTTGGTTTTGCGTGATGTTGGTTTGCAGCTCTTTGCGGATCTTATTAGTGAAATCACCAACTAGCTGGTTCATTAGCTCACCTAGAACATCACCTACCTCATCAGATGTATGCAGCACTGCTAATTCATTTTCAGGCATGCCCATGTTACGCATGTAATTGGTGTAGATCTCTAATGCGGCTTTCGACGTAAAATTGATAACAACAAGGCCGGAAAAACCGCCGTCAAAAAGAACAAAACAACCGAAATCTGGCTTTAGGCTTGTCTTGTTGATCTTCTGCACCATAGCGGAATAGGACACCTGAGAAGCCGTCGCTGAAGTAAGTACGCTCGAGACTGATTGGCAAAGCTTAAGAAGAATGTCTTCAGTGGTGACTGTTTTATTTTTTTTCATTGTGATGTGCTCGTGGAGATGTCTTAAACAAAATGTTATTCAATATATTGTTACTGAATTAAGACGAAAGTGACTATTTCTCCATTCTTGCACTGAGATTCTGATTTGATCACCTTTTTATATGATCTTAATAGTAGTAAAGTGACGAAATTCAAAGAAAATTATTAAAAATCTCAGATAACCCAATGCTGATAGGATCAGCGAAGTAGGGGCAGGAAGCAAATGTTACCAAGACTTCAACTCAATGCTGATGTCGATCCAGTTGTTGTACGCTTTTTAGATGAACTAAAAACAGCGGGCTTTACTGGCGACATTGAATCTCAATATTCTAGCCGTTTGGCGGTCGCGACTGATAACAGTGTCTATCAGCAACTGCCCCAGGCTGTCATTCTTCCCAAAACAACACACGACGTTGTTCTTATCGGTAAAGTAGGTTCTAAATCTGCTTATGAACGCGTAACTTTTTCTCCTCGTGGTGGCGGTACCGGAACCAATGGCCAATCCTTAACGAAAGGGGTTGTGGTTGATTTATCACGCTACATGAATCAGGTTCTTGAGATTAATGAGAAGGAAGGCTGGGTACGAGTTCAGTCGGGTATCGTTAAAGACCAATTGAACGACGCGGTGCGCCCTTATGGTTACTTTTTCTCTCCCGACCTTTCAACTAGTAACCGAGCGACACTTGGTGGCATGATCAACACGGATGCATCAGGTCAAGGGTCATTGAAGTACGGTAAAACGTCTGACCACGTGTTGTCTTTGCAAGCGGTATTCGCCGATGGTTCTTGTTTAGAGTCTGATTTATCACATGGCTTACCGGAAGAGGGTGAGTTCGCTCATCATGCGCTTGCGGTTACCGAAGCGGTGTGTCGAGAAAAACGCACTCAAATCCTCGATAAATTCCCACTATTGAACCGCTTCTTGACGGGCTACGACCTTAAGAATGCTATCAATGATGACGATGACAGCTTTGACCTTACTCGCGTGTTATGTGGCGCAGAAGGTTCTTTAGCATTCATTACTGAAGCAAAGCTAAATCTAACCCCAATCCCGAAAGCGCGAACTCTGGTTAACGTGAAATACAACACGTTTGATTCTGCGCTGCGTAATGCACCGTTCATGGTTGAAGCGAAGGCTCTCTCGGTAGAGACGGTCGATTCACGAGTATTGAACTTAGCGAAGCAAGACATTGTTTGGCATACCGTGAGCGACCTGCTGACGGACGTTCCTAACAAAGAGATGCTTGGCATCAACATGGTTGAGTTTGCGGGCCAAGATGAATCGGAAGTTGAACAGCAAGTTCAAGCGCTGACAGCCAAACTTGAAACTATGGTTGAGAGCGAAGAAGCAGGCGTGATTGGCTTTCAAGTATGCAGTGATTTGGCGAGCATTGGCCGAATCTACAACATGCGTAAAAAAGCGGTAGGCCTATTAGGTGCGGCGAAAGGCCGTGCCAAGCCAGTCGCTTTTGCTGAAGATACTTGTGTACCACCTGAAAACTTGGCTGATTTCATCGCTGAATTTAGAGTGTTACTTGATTCGAAAGAGCTGAATTACGGCATGTTCGGTCACGTTGATGCGGGTGTTCTACACGTTCGCCCGGCTCTTGACCTATGTGACCCAATGCAAGAAGCCTTGATGCACGAAGTCTCTGACGAAGTGGTTAAGCTGGTGGCGAAATATGGCGGCTTAATGTGGGGTGAGCACGGTAAAGGCTTCCGCTCTGAGTACGGTCCTGACTTCTTCGGTGAAGAACTGTTTACCGAGCTTCGACGTGTTAAAGCGGCATTCGATCCACATAATAAGATGAACCCAGGCAAGATCTGTACACCTTTAGAAAGTGATGCTGAGTTGGTGAAAGTGACCGACACCAAGCGCGGTTTCTATGACCGCCAGATCGACGTTCAAGTGCGTGACAGCTTTAAGCAAGCGATGGAGTGTAACGGCAACGGCTTGTGCTTTAACTACGACACCAGCTCGCCAATGTGTCCATCAATGAAAGTCACTGCTGATCGTCGCCATTCACCAAAAGGTCGTGCTGGTTTAGTCAGAGAGTGGTTGCGTCAGTTGACTGAGCAGGGCGTGGATATTCTCGATTTAGAGCAAGAAGCACTAAAAGATGATACTCCGGTCAAAACCATGGTTGAGCGAGTTCGCAATACCATGAACAAACGCCATGAGTACGATTTCTCGCACGAAGTACATGAAGCGATGAATGGTTGTCTTGCATGCAAAGCGTGTGCAAGCCAGTGTCCGATTAAAGTTGATGTGCCAAGCTTCCGCTCACGATTCTTAAACATCTATTACTCACGCTACCAACGCCCTGCCAAAGACTACTTGGTGGCTAACATTGAAACCATGCTGCCACTCATGGCGAAAGCGCCGAAAGTTATCAATGCGGCATTGGGTCAAAAGTGGGTTCAATCTGCTACAGCGAAAACGGTCGGTTATGTTGATGCGCCGCTAATGTCGGTACCTACGCTGAAAAATCGTCTGGCGAGCAAAGAGCTACAACTCTTCGATATTCAATATCTAGAAGGGCTCTCTTCTGAAGAGAAGAAGCAGCATGTATTGATCGTCCAAGATCCGTTCACTAGTTTTTATGATGCGGAAGTGGTTGAAGACTTTGTCACTCTGGCTCAAAAGCTTGGCAAAACACCTGTGCTACTGCCGTTTAAACCAAATGGTAAAGCTTTGCATATCAAGGGCTTCTTAAGTCGTTTTGCCCGCGAGGCGAAATCCACTTCTGATTTCTTGTCGATGGTTGCAGATATAGGTATTCCGCTAGTAGGTGTGGATCCAGCTTTGGTACTTTGCTATCGCGATGAGTATGTCGAGATCTTAGCGGATAAGCGTGGTGACTTTGATGTGCTCACTGTTCATGAGTGGTTATTGCCATCGCTCGGTGACTATGAAGCGCGCTCTGCAAGTGAAGAGATGTGGTATTTGTTCTCTCACTGTACCGAGAAAACCAAGATGCCAAATGCTGAAAAAGAGTGGGGTGCTATCTTCCAACATTTCGGAGCAGCACTTACTAGCGTACCTGTTGGCTGTTGTGGCATGGCGGGAACGTTCGGACATGAAGTCGATAAGTTACAAATGTCGAAAGACATCTACGGCTTAAGTTGGAAGCCAAGGATTCAAGACTTACCGAAAGAGCGCTGTTTAGCAACAGGATACTCTTGCCGTAGCCAAGTGAAGCGTTTTGAAGGTGAGAAGCTCGCCCACCCATTACAGGCACTCGCACAAATTCTTTAAACTATTTAGCCCAGCAATTGCTGGGCTTTTTTCTAAACTAACAATGGAATTGTTAATAAGGAAAGTTATGAAATTTCTTGAGTTGAAAGTCCCACCAGTTGCTCTGTTTATATTGGTTTTAGTCGCCTCTTATTTCAGTGCGCAACAGTTGAGTGCAGGCGCGATAGGAATGCCGTTTAAGCTGATTGTTCTCTGTGTTGGAATCGCATTGAGTGGCGTTATTGGATTAGCTGGTGTTTGGGAGTTCCGAAAACAGAAAACCACCGTTAATCCAATTAAAGTCGAAACTGCTTCTACCGTCGTTGATAGCGGGATTTTTGGATACACGCGAAACCCAATGTATCTGGGCCTTTTCATTTTACTGTTCTGCTTTGGTTATTTCTTCCAGAATATTTTCAGCATCTTGCTGAGTTTTGCTTTTGTTATCTACATGAATCAGTTCCAAATCAAACCAGAGGAACGAGTACTAGAGCAATTATTCGGTGCCGAATATGTTGATTACAAACAAAAGGTTAGGCGTTGGGTCTGATTAATTTGTGGCGGTGATGAGTTAGCCAACCACTAATATCCGTTACGTTTTCAAGGTAAGCCATATTTTKATGTGCTTACCGTTTATATTTATTTTTTATCAAATAACCTGCCCGTCATTATTAAAACAAATGAACGGTTAGGTAATGAAAGTTATCCAGACAAAATGGCTGCCATTAAGTATTTATGCGGTTGGCCTTTCTTCAATGCCAGTGTTGGCAGATATTTCTCCTCAAATTATCAACGGTAACGAAGCAGCAAAAGGTAGCTGGCCATTTATGGTCGCGCTTGTTTCAAAAAATATGGATTCCTACGAAGGACAGTTCTGCGGTGCAAGTTTCATTGGTGAGCGATATGTACTCACAGCAGCGCACTGTATCGAAGCAAGCAGCAACCAAGATTTTGAGGTTGTCATTGGTGTCTCTGATCTTTCTTCGCCCGACGTAGATCAGCACCGCTATTCTGTTGAGCAAATTTATGCTCATGAAAGTTATACTCAAGAGCCTGCGAGTAATGACATCGCCATTATTGAGCTTAGCGACAAACCTTCGGAACCTACCGTCAGTCTTGTCGATGGTTATGTCCGTGATAACTTAAATGCAGGTCAGATGTTAACCGTCATAGGTTGGGGTGACCAGAATTCATCAGAAGAGCAATACTCATCCACGAGCCAGTTGCATCAAGTGAATGTTCCGTTAGTTAGTCAGAGAGATTGTAACCTTGGTCAAGGAGATGGATATTCAGATATTGGCGCTGATGCTTTTTGTGCCGGTTACAGAGAAGGCGGCCGCGATTCATGTAGCGGGGATAGCGGTGGCCCAATCATGTTATCCACCAATGGTCACTACGAGCAGCTAGGTCTTGTGAGTTGGGGAGAAGGTTGCGCTCAGCCAAAGGCATACGGTGTTTACACCAATATTAGCCACTTTGCCGAGTGGATTGGTAAGAAGACGGCAGGCTTTAGTTACCAAACTAAAGCGATGCTAGGCGCTCGACTTTTGGGTCCAATTGAACACAAATTTGAATTTACGAACAAATCTGATCAAGAGATTAGCGTAACCAACGTATCTTTGGCTGTCGGTACAAACGATCCTATAACCTACAATGGCAGTGCGATTATACAGAGCAATAATTGTGCGACGTTATCACCGAATGAAGGCTGTGATGTGGTTGTAAGCTACAACATAGACTCAGTGGGTAACCATGATTTTGGTATCAAGTTGTCAACCGACTCACTAGCGGGTGTAGTGACATCAAAAGCATATGCTATTGGCGCGAATGAGGTTTCTGATACGGTGAATTCACTCGTCACGATACCTAAGAATGCTGTCTACAGCACAGAAGCTTGGGATGTTGAAGGGAATACGATCGCTTCACCGGATATTGGTAATAGCCAGTCCACCGCATTCATTGTTGATGGTATCCCCGCTGGTACCGTGTCTTTGGAGCTCTCCGTATTTTCTGAAGAAAAGCATGACTATATGGAGATCTACATTAACGGCTTTGAAGTAGGCGCGTTTGCGGGGCAATTATCTGGGACTGTTGAACTGCCAATGGCGAGAGCTAAAGACAACAGCTTCATGATTGCGTACAGCAAAGATGAGGTTGGGTCTGCAGGGCATGACAGAGTGACCATTAAGAACTTTGCTTATAGTAATGAGATTAGAGAGTTAAGTTTGGTGGAGGATCCAACCATCAAAAAGATAGGTGGTTCAATGGGTTGGTATTGGTTGGCGATGCTGTTGGGTGGCGCGATGATGCGTAAGTCACTTTCGTCATTGAAGAGGATAGGGACTCAGTAAATAACTGTGCCTTAAGCCAATATCTATTGTTTAGAATGAAAAAAGCCCAGCTTGAGGGTATCAAGCTGGGCTTTATTGATCTTGTTCTAGAGTTATTTACATCACGTGGTGTAAATAAGGATGCTGATTAAGCTGCCGCTGCGAACTGAGCTAGAAACATCTCTTTACGTTCGTTGAAGCGGTTTACTAGGTCGTCGACTGAAGCTTGGTCGTATGGCTTAAGGCCACTTGCTACCATGCGCTTCACGCCTTTACCGACAACTTCGCCATCTTCTTTGAAATCGAAGTTCAGTGTCACGATGCCACGCTTACCTTCAACGTCAAAAGTCGCACTAGAGAATTCAACTTCTGGGTGAGAAAGGTCTAGGCGAGAAAACTCAACTTCCATGCTCTCGTAAATCACAAGAGGACGCTGGCAGTTGATCATCATTTGTTGCTCTTCCATTAGAGGAACCATGATGTGAGGGAAGTTCATACCAGAGAACTTAACGTAGTTTGTTACTACGTGCTCGATGAATGCTTGATCGTGGCTCTTTTCACCTTCACAAGACATGTGTAGGTACTCTTTACCATTTGCATCGATAAGTGAGCTCTCTTTTTCACACTTGTTATCAACGCTTAACGCAATACCGTTGCCAACCATACCTGAAAAATCAAAACGCATTTTTTGGCTGATGCCTTCTTTTTGCAGAAGAACCGCAAATAAAAGATCGCCAGGAACACAGAAGCGTTTGTTGTCTTCATCGTGAATTGGGTTGAAATCGCCAGCTACTTTTTTAGCAAAGTGGCTTGCTTGTTCACGAGTGAATTGAAATTGATTGTCTTCAGTAGAAAAGTAAGGTGTCAGAAACATAGTATCGCTATTAGTCATCAAATCTGGGATGGATTATAGCTAACTAACTTCGATCTAATGGTCTATCCAGTTAACTTCGCTTATATATCAGTCAATTAGATAAATACGTTGGATGGTATGCGGCAGTTTTACAGGGGATATGGTGACTGGCTCAATGCAACAAGGGCTAATCGATAGCCCTTGTTTATATGACATGTTATTTCACGACTTAGAAGCTACACAAAATACCTTCAGGCATTAAGTGGTTGTGCACAGACAATTTGAGCAATAAGTTGGCTTGCTCGATATCCGGTGCGAAGTAGCGGTCTTTGTCGTAGAAGCTGACTTTCTCACGCAGGATCTGTTTCGCTTCTTCTACTCGAGGTGAAGAGAGATTTGGCGCTCTAAAATCCAATCCTTGTGCTGCTGCTAGATACTCAACCGCTAAGATTCCACGAGTGTTCTCTGCCATGTCACGAAGACGACGACCTGCAAAGGTTGCCATAGAAACATGGTCTTCTTGGTTAGCGGACGTTGGCAAGCTGTCTACAGAAGCTGGATGAGCCAGTGTTTTGTTCTCGCTTGCTAATGCTGCTGAGGTAACCTGAGCAATCATAAAGCCGGAGTTAACGCCGCCATTGTCGACTAAGAACGGTGGAAGTTTGCTGAGTGCGCTATCAATCAGCAGTGCCATGCGACGCTCTGACAAACTTCCAATTTCAGCGATAGCTAAGGCTAGGTTATCTGCGGCCATAGCAACGGGTTCTGCGTGGAAGTTACCACCCGAAATGATGTCACCATCGTCCGCAAATACTAGTGGGTTGTCCGATACGGAGTTCGCTTCAACCATTAGTATTTCTGCTGAGTTACGGATCTGCTGCAGACACGCGCCCATCACTTGAGGCTGACAACGCAGTGAGTAAGGGTCTTGAACTTTTTCACAACACGTGTGCGATTCACCAATTTCACTCTTCTGGTCGAGCAGATGTCGGTAAGCTAGCGCAGCGTCCATTTGCCCACGGTGACCACGAACGCGGTGAATACGAGGGTCAAATGGGCGGCGGCTACCTAGCGCAGCTTCAACAGACATAGCACCACATACCGTCGCAGACGCGAACAAGTCTTCTGCTGCGAATAGGCCTTCTAAGGCAAATGCGGTGGATGCTTGCGTACCGTTGAGTAGCGCTAAACCTTCTTTTGGAGCGAGTGTGATTGGCTCTAGTCCCGCGATTTTCATCGCTTCTAAACCAGTAATGATTTTACCGTTGTGACGAGCTTGGCCTTCACCAAGTAGAACGGTACTCATGTGGGCAAGGGGAGCAAGGTCGCCAGAGGCACCCACTGAGCCTTTTTGTGGCACACAAGGGTAGACCTGCGCGTTCACTAGATCGATAAGGGCATTGATCACCTTGAGTCGGATACCTGAGTAGCCACGAGACAAGCTGTTAATCTTGAGTACCATCATCAAGCGCACGGTTTCGTCAGACATGAACTTGCCAATGCCTGCTGCGTGAGAAAGTACGATACTTTTCTGTAGAACTTCGAGATCCTCTGGGGCGATCTTGGTGTTCGCCAGTAAGCCAAAGCCCGTGTTGATGCCATAGACAGTGCGGTCTTCAGCGATCACTTGCTCTACAACTTGCATGCTCGCTTCAATATCTGGAACTGCTGCAGGGTCGAGCGACAAATTCACCGGACTGCGGCTGATTTTACGCAGTTCAGATAGACCTAGATGTCCTGGTTTAAGTAATAAATTCAACATGTTCTCTCCAGACATTAAAGGCGACGAAGTTCTTCGTTTAGCATAGGTAAATCAAGTTTCTGTTCTTTCGCACACTGCTTAGCAATGTCGTAACCCGCATCTGCATGACGCATAACGCCTGTTGCTGGATCATTGTGAAGTACGCGAGCAATACGCTGTGATGCATCTTCACTGCCGTCACAACAAATCACCATACCTGAGTGTTGCGAGAAGCCCATGCCAACGCCGCCACCATGGTGTAAAGAAACCCAAGTTGCGCCGCCTGCAGTGTTTAGCAGTGCATTTAATAGAGGCCAATCTGATACGGCATCTGAACCATCCATCATACCTTCTGTTTCACGGTTCGGGCTTGCAACCGAACCTGAATCTAAGTGGTCACGACCGATAACGACTGGTGCTTTCAGCTCGCCATTTTTCACCATTTCATTGAAGGCTTGACCTAAACGTTCACGATCTTTCAAACCTACCCAGCAGATACGAGCAGGTAGACCTTGGAACTGAATGCGTTCACGAGCCATATCCAGCCAGTTATGCAGGTGAGGGTTGTCTGGAATCAGCTCTTTTACTTTTTGGTCTGTTTTGTAGATATCTTCTGGGTCACCAGACAGTGCAGCCCAACGGAAGGGACCTACGCCCTCACAAAATAAAGGTCGTATATATGCAGGAACGAAACCCGGGAAATCAAATGCGTTTTCTACGCCTTCTTCCAGTGCCATTTGGCGAATGTTGTTGCCGTAATCCACTGTCGCAGCGCCGCGGTATTGTAGGTCTAGCATCGCTTGAACTTGAATCGCCATTGACTGCTTAGCTGCCTTAACGACTTTCGCTTCATCAATGGTGCGCTCTTGTGCTGCTTTCTCCATCGTCCAACCTTGAGGCAAGTAGCCATTCAGAGGATCGTGAGCAGAGGTTTGGTCTGTGACGACATCTGGCGTGATGTTGCGCTCTACTAACTCAGGGAATACATCCGCAGCGTTACCTAATAAGCCAACAGAAATAGGAGTGTCAGACTCTTTAATGATAGCCATCGCTTCATCTAAGCTGGTGGCTTTCTTGTCGACATAGCCAGTACGCAGACGGTAATCGATTCGTGATTCATCGCATTCAACCGCAATCATTGAGAAGCCAGCCATGGTTGCTGCAAGAGGTTGAGCACCACCCATGCCGCCAAGGCCACCTGTAAGTACCCATTTACCTTTTGCTTCGCCTTGGAAGTGTTTCTTCGCGATAGCGACAAAGGTTTCGTAAGTACCTTGAACAATGCCTTGTGAACCGATGTAGATCCAGCTACCTGCGGTCATTTGGCCGTACATCATTAAGCCTTCTTTATCGAGCTCGTTGAAGTGTTCCCAGTTTGCCCAGTGTGGAACAAGGTTCGAGTTAGCGATTAACACGCGAGGTGCGTTTTTATGGGTCGGGAACACGCCTACAGGTTTACCCGATTGAACAAGCAGTGTTTGGTCGTCTTCTAAACGCTCTAATACTTCAACAATCTTGTCGTAACATTTCCAATCACGTGCTGCACGACCAATACCACCATACACAACCAGTGCATGTGGGTGTTCTGCTACATCAGGATCTAGGTTGTTCATCAGCATACGTAGTGGTGCTTCTGTTAACCAAGATTTTGCGCGCAAAGTGGTGCCATGAGGTGCGCGAATTTCGCGATTCGTGTCGAGACGAGGGTCACTGTTGTGGTGTTCCGTCATTTTGAAATTCCTTCTGTTTCACGTTATATCGTTGTAGTTGTATTTATCTATATAGCTGGCTTATTCACTGGCCATTGCACTGGCAATATCCCAACACAAACGAGCCGCTAATCGAGCCGTTTGGCCATCGACGTCGTAGTCTGGGTTATATTCCGCAATGTCCGCGATAATGAGTTTCTCACTATGTTTAAAAATCTGTTCTAGGAACGGCGCGAGCGCTTCATAGCTAACGCCTCTTGCCGCTGGGGCACTGACACCCGGTGCAGTCGCTGCAGGAAAGACATCGAGATCAATTGTGAGATAGAGGTAATCACAATCAGCGATGAATTTTTGCAACTTAACCAGTTGAGCAATTTGGTTTACTTGGGTGATATCGCGGTCATGTTCGTACCACACACCAAGTTGGTCGGCTTTGTTGAAAAGCGCTTTGGTATTGCTGGCAGCACTTACGCCTAGGCAAGCGTATTGAAATGGCCACTGATGTGCGTGGCAGTATTCGCTAATCTGATTAAAGGGTGTGCCTGAGCTTGGCTTGACGTCAGCGACGTCGCTTTCAAATTCACGAAGATCAAAATGAGCATCAAAGTTAATGATGCCTACCTTAGGTTTGTGCTCTGGTTGAGTTCTGTGAAGATGCTTAGCGAGACCTTGGAAAGACGCCCAAGCCACTTCGTGCCCGCCACCGAGGGTAATCACTTTGCTGGTGGATAGCGCATTGGCAATCACAGTAGCGCACTGCTTTTGGCTGACTTCTAGTTGATCATCGTTACATTCGATATCGCCAAGATCAGCAATGCGTGCATCATTGTGCCAAGCCATATTAGCTAATGCTTGGCGAATCAAATTAGGTGCTTGTTTTGCGCCAACACGTCCTTTATTTCTTGCAACACCGGCATCGCTAGCAAAGCCAGCCAACGCAACAGTTTTATCATTAAGTCCGTCATTTAAATCAGTACTTTGCACTTGCTTGGTAATGTGATGAAGTCGAGTACCGAGCTCACCATCTTCAAGATCATTGCGTCCCGTCCATACAAAGTTGTGAGTAGTGGATACTGTGTTAATGCTGTTGGATTTAGATTGAGTCATGACATACCTCGCCATTAACAATGCGTTTATGCAGATGAGGTACGCCAACTTGATAGCTTAAGTCGGCAGGATGATCGATATTCCAAATAGCCAAATCAGCGGCGTAACCTACTTCAATTTTTCCTCTGTTTTGCAACTCGCCAATGGCGGCAGCTGCATGACAAGTCACCCCACGTAATGCCTCTTCTGGGGTTGTGCCAAATAGGGTACAGCTCATGTTCATCATCAGCGTTAAATCCGCAAAAGGAGATGTGCCGGGATTTAAGTCGGTCGCGATTGCCATCGGGATGTTGTGCTCACGAAGTAGGGCAATAGGTGGCTGTTGAGTCTCTTTCAAGAAGTAGAAAGCGCCCGGTAATAAGGTGGCGACGGTACCTGATTCCGCCAGCGCTTTTACCCCCGCTTCATCTAAGTACTCAACGTGATCAACAGAGAGAGCACCGTATTTAGCCGCTAGCGCACTGCCGCCCATATTAGAAAGCTGTTCTGTGTGGCCTTTGATCGCTAGCCCATGCTCTTTAGCTGCGGCAAATACACGCTCGGTTTGTTCTAGGTTGAAGCCGATCGATTCACAGAATACGTCGACTGCGTCGGCTAACCCTTGTACAGCAGCCTTGGGGATGATCTCTTGGCATACCAGATCAACGTAACGATCGGATTGTTCTTTATATTCTGGTGGTACAGCGTGTGCTGCGAGTAGTGTGGTGGTGACCTTAATACGACGGTGGTTTTCTAAGGCTTTAGCAGCACGTAACATCTTAAGTTCGTCATCAAGTGTTAAGCCGTAGCCAGATTTTACTTCAATGCTGGTGACACCACTTCTTAGCAGGCCGTCTAATCTAGGCAGCGCCATCTCAACCAGTTCGGCTTCTTGTGCGGATCGTGTCGCCTTTACTGTTGCTAAAATACCACCGCCTTGTTTTGCGATGTCAGTGTAAGAGACACCATTTAAGCGTTGTTCAAATTCATTGGCACGATTACCTGCAAACACCAGATGTGTGTGGCAATCAATCAGCCCTGGGGTAACGAGCTTGTTTTTGCAGTCGTAGATGATGTGATCAACAGAGCGGCTAGTACTCGCAGTTTCACAATGAAGTGACCCATCGCTTGAGTGAGACAGGGATACGATCTTACCGTTTTCGATAACGATATCTTGCGGGGAAGAAGGTTGATAACCGTCGGCTCCCGAGCTCATCGAGACCACTCGCGCATTTTTGAGGATCAAATTCATAATCACCTAGATCTTTGCCAAACAATAAATGTATATACAAATAAATAGGCTAAATACTGACCCGAATCAAGTTGATGTTGCAAAAATGTGATCGGCGATCAGGATGATATTCTTTAATCTAAAACTATCTTAGAGCTTAATTTGTACTTAGAGCCTGGGTGGTAGAGTAATGCAAAGCTAATAAGGCGCTCCTTGCTCCATGTTCTTCTATTAAGAAGCAAGCAAGGTTCTGATTCCGTTAGCTTTAGTGCATGACGGATATTGGAGTCTGGAATGATGGCTTCGACTGTGTGCTCAATCGCACTCAGCGGGCAACTTTTGGAAAGGTATTCATTCGGTGTTGAGGTTGAAAAGTCTTGCTCTAAGTATTGGGGAGCTGCTTGCGAGTTTACCCAGCGAGCTTCTAGTTGTATCGGTGTGTTATCGGCAAAGTGGATGATTTCACTATAGAAGACTTCCGCATTGATCATCACACCTAACCGTGTAGCGGTGCTTTCATCAGCCTTGATGCTATCGTGCTTGATCACTTGGCTTGTGTAAGTTTGGCCACGGTCTTTGATCTCTTGTGCGATGTTGTTGATATCAAGTAGGGGAGATTGTGCTTTTTCTTCTGGCTCACAGACAAATGTGCCTAGCCTTGGTTTTCGAATGAGCTTACCTTCAGATACAAGATCTCGAATGGCTTTATTCACCGTCATTCTGCTCACGTTGAACTGTTCTGTGAGTTCGAGTTCGGTGGTGATTTGATAGCCAACCGGCCAATGACCATTGCTGATCTTATCGTCTATGAACTGTTTTATTTGCAGGTAGAGCGGCGCTTTTGACATAATGAAACCTTATTTGACTATACAAATAGAGTAACGGATTTTTTCACGATTTCAACATTTCCTCAGAGGATGTGAGTTTGTTCAACATAGATAGCGCAAATGTCTTGATTCTGTGGGGCAAGTGTCGCAAATTGTCACGCAACAACTATTCGTAAATCAGATGATTAGAAAGGGAAAGAATATGTTTAAGAAATTAAAGGCCTCGCTAGGCATAGGTGCAGCTAAGGTCGATACCGTCTTAGATAATATTGACGTTTTCCAAGGTGGCGAGTTGTCTGGTAACGTTCACATCATTGGTGGCGATGTTGAGCAACAAATCGACATGATTAACTTGGTTCTCAACACAGAAGTTAAAGTGGAAACAGAAGATAGCACCAGCTACGAAACCTTTTCACTTGGCCGCATTCAAGCTGTAGAGCCGTTTGTGATTCAACCCGGCGAAACTAAGTTGGTGCCATTCCGTCTTAAGCTGAATGATGAAACGCCAGTAACGGCATTGAATGCAAAAATGAACCAGTGCCATGTTTGGGTAGAAACCAACCTAGATATCGGCTTCGCGATTGACCCTAAAGACCGTGATTTCATCTCTGTTCACCCATTACCAACAGTCGCGAAAATCATTCAAGGTGTTGAAGCGTCGGGTATGGCAATGGTGAAAGCAGACGTAGAGAAGGGCTACTTGAAAGGGAACACCTTCGCTTCACGTTCGGGTTGTTACCAAGAGATTGAATTTCGCAGCGGCGGCTTCATGAATAACAAAGAAATCGAGCTGTCATTCATCGTAGATGGTTCTATGGTTCACTGCTTGGCAGAAATTGACCGCTCACTAAGCTTCCGTGGTGACCAATATATCTCGTTCAGCCTACCAGCAAACGCAGCCGACTCGGACATCCGCAACGCAGTTTCAAGAATCATGAGTGCGTAGTTGCCTCTCTGTTAGTCGTAGCTCTCTCTATGTAATAGAGACAATACGATTTCAAAGCCGAACTTAACTGTTCGGCTTTTTTGATTCCATCACCTTCAATTGAATTAGGTTCACCACTGATGCCGGTAAGCCAATTGAAAGGCGACATCGGTGGAGTTGTCCATGTTAAAGACATTCTCGATGATGGAGACCTCGACTGCCGAGCGTGGCATCACATAGCGATAGCCAAACATCATTTCATTGGCTGCTTGCGAAAGTTCAGTGTCACCGTAGTCAGCGCCTTCATACCATCGATACTCTATATGCAATTCGTGGTTTTCAATGAGTGTCAGCTGATAGCCTCCCAACCAAGACCATGTAACCTTTTTATGTGTAAAGCCGTTGTCTGAATCTCGATTAGACTGGTTCGCAAACCCCAAGCTCGAATAGAAGGTATTGATATCGAGTTGGTATGCATAGTTGAGTTGAGCGCTTTGTTCTGTGCTGCTTCCTTTAAATGCTCCGTGACTGACGTTGTTGTGGTAAAGCGAGACACCAACAGATAATCCATGGTTCTCTTTATCTACGATTTGGTATTGGGTGTAGAGAGTGAAAGCGCTGGTCAGTGTGTCGCCAGAAAAGTCTCGGATGCTGATATCGTGCTCTGGAGCATAGATGTCGAATTGATGTCTGGCTTTTCGATCTCGTCCGGCTTGGTCGATGCTAAACAGTTCATGGAAGTTAATGGTGATTTTGTCGAGGTGGTTGTTGGCGGCGAAAAGCCAGCGGTAATTCAGTTCTACTTGCCATTCAGGTGTTAATTGCCATCGTAGTCCTGTTTGAAGTTGGTTTTGATAATAATCTAAATGATAGTCGCGGGAGTTAGCCCAGATACTGGCGGCTGTTAAAGAGGTAAACAGCTCGAGCTTGTCCTCTTCGAGTGGGAAACCAGAGCGAAGCATTGGAGTGAGTCGAACGGATTGCAGTGGCGCTTGGGTATAACTGATTAAGGGCCCGTAATCCTTATTGGCCCAAGCGCTCGGTATGCAGGCCGCTGTGAGCATTATGAAGGGCAGGGGTGATGTAAGCGATAGAAAAGTCCCTCGTTTTCCCATAAATACCTCATCCTTATTTTGGCACACCTATATAGCTTAGTTCTAAATGACTAAACCGAAGTAGTTATGTTGGTTTGGCTCGTTGTGGAAAGGCGCTTTACATTGTGGAGGCATAAAAGAGGCGATTCGAGTCTACGTAAGCTGGCTGATAAAGGGGACTGAAGTGTAGGGAGATCCCCTCCGTCATTGTTATTTCATATTATTTCGTTACAATGCTCTGATACCCACGAGCGAGGCATCTGTATTTGCTTCTCCGTGGGTATATTTATTATGCATATATCCCCAATCAGCGTACTAGTTGATTGAAAGACATATATTAAACATTTTCATGTGTTGCTTGGTGTGCAACACCACTGTAAAGGACAAATAATGCCAATTATTACTCTTCCTGACGGTAGTCAGCGTCAATTTGACAACCCTGTATCAACTCTAGATGTTGCCCTATCAATCGGTCCTGGTCTTGCGAAAGCAACCATTGCTGGTCGTGTAGATGGCGAGCGTGTTGATGCTTGTGATCTTATCGAAAACGATGCAAGCCTAGAAATCATCACAGCTAAAGATGAAGTTGATGGCCTTGAGATCGTTCGTCACTCTTGTGCTCACCTATTAGGCCACGCGGTTAAGCAGCTTTTCCCAGAAGCGAAAATGGCGATCGGTCCTACCATCGATAACGGTTTCTACTACGATATCGACCTTGATCACTCTCTAACGCAAGAAGATCTAGAAAAGATCGAAAAGCGCATGAAAGAGCTAGCGAAGACCAAGTACCAGGTTGTTAAGAAGAAAGTTAGCTGGCAGGAAGCGCGTGATGCTTTCGAAGCTCGCGGCGAAACATACAAAATGGAAATCCTAGACGAGAACGTTTCTAAAGACGACCGTCCAGGCCTATACCACCATGAAGAATACATCGATATGTGTCGTGGTCCACACGTACCACATATGGGTTTCTGTCAGCACTTCACACTACTAAACGTAGCAGGTGCTTACTGGCGTGGTAACAGTGACAACAAGATGCTTCAACGTATCTACGGTACTGCATTCCATGATAAAAAAGCGCTTAAAGCTCACCTAGTTCGTCTAGAAGAAGCGGCTAAGCGTGACCACCGTAAGATTGGTAAAGCATTGGATCTATTCCACATGCAGCAAGAAGCACCAGGCATGGTGTTCTGGCACCACAACGGTTGGACTATTTTCCGTGAACTAGAAGTGTTCGTACGTCAAAAACTGACTGAGTACGATTACCAAGAAGTAAAAGGCCCACTAATGATGGACCGTGTACTTTGGGAACGTTCTGGTCACTGGGACAAATACGCAGAAGCGATGTTCACAACGTCTTCAGAGAACCGTGAATACGCTATCAAGCCAATGAACTGCCCGGGTCACGTACAGATCTTCAACCAAGGTCTTAAGTCTTACCGTGATCTACCGCTACGTATGGCTGAGTTCGGCTCATGTCACCGTAACGAGCCGTCTGGCGCACTTCACGGCATCATGCGTGTTCGTGGCTTTACTCAAGATGACGCTCACGTATTCTGTACTGAAGACCAAGTTCAACAAGAAGTTAAAGCTTGTATTGAAATGGTTTACGACACTTACACAACTTTCGGTTTCGAAAACATCGTTGTTAAGCTGTCTACTCGTCCAGAGCAACGTGTAGGTTCTGACGAAATGTGGGACCGTGCTGAGGCTGACCTTAAGCTTGCACTAGAGTCAATGGAGATTGCATACGAGATTCAAGAAGGCGAGGGTGCGTTCTACGGACCTAAGATTGAATTTACTTTGCATGATTGTTTGGACCGTGCATGGCAATGTGGTACAGTGCAGCTCGATTTTGCATTACCAGAGCGTTTAGGTGCAACTTACGTAGGTGAAGATAACGAGCGTCACACGCCAGTTATGATCCACCGCGCGATTTTAGGTTCACTAGAGCGTTTTATCGGTATTCTTATTGAAGAATACGCTGGCTTCTTCCCAACGTGGTTGGCGCCAGAACAAGCAGTTGTAATGGGCATTACAGACAAACAGTCTGAATATGTACAAGAAATTACGAAAAAACTGCAAAAAAGTGGATTTAGAGTCAAAGCAGACTTGAGAAATGAGAAGATTGGCTTTAAAATTCGCGAACATACTTTGAAACGTGTACCGTTCATGCTTGTGTGTGGTGACCAAGAAATGGAAGCCGGCGAAATTGCAGTACGTACACGTAAAGGTAAAGACCTTGGCAAGTTTAAAGTGGATGACTTTATTTCATACATCCAAGCTGAGGTTTCAAGCCGTAAGCTCAATCTGGAGGAATAGCTATTAAAGGCGGAAGACGTGGCCAACAACCGGCCAAACAAAACCAGCACCGTTTAAACGGTGACATTCGTGGCGTTCGTGAAGTGCGTCTAACTGGCGCAGACGGCGAAGCTGTTGGTGTAGTATCAATCGCAGAAGCGATGGAAGCTGCAAATGAAGCTGGTATGGATCTAGTAGAGATCAGCCCTAACGCCGAGCCGCCAGTTTGTCGTGTGATGGACTACGGTAAGTTCCTCTTCGAGAAGAGCAAAGCTGCGAAAGAGCAGAAGAAAAAGCAAAAGCAGGTTCAGATTAAGGAAGTTAAATTCCGTCCTGGAACTGATATTGGAGACTATCAGGTAAAACTACGCAACCTGACTGGTTTCCTTGAAGACGGCAACAAAGTGAAGGTAACAATTCGCTTCCGTGGCCGCGAAATGGCTCACCAAGACATCGGTGTTGACGTTCTTAATCGTTTGAAAGCGGATACTGAAGAATTTGCAGTAGTCGAATCTTTCCCAACGAGAATTGAAGGTCGCCAGATGATCATGGTATTGGCCCCTAAAAAGAAGTAATTAACGGCTTTGCAAGTAATTGAACCCTGCAGCCTCTGGTTGCGGGGTTTTATTCGCCCTAATTACTATGTTATTAACAACTCAACAATGCGGAGTTATTCATCATGCCTAAGATGAAAACCAACAAAGGTGCTGCTAAGCGTTTCCAGAAAACTGCTGGTGGTATTAAGTTTAAGCACGCTGGTAAACGTCACATCCTGACTAAGCGTACTACTAAGAACAAGCGTCAGCTACGTCCGAACTCGATCCTTCCTAAGTGTGAAGTTGCTCAAGTTCTACGTATGATGCCATACGCTTAATTCTTTTTAGTTTATAAATTCGTTTAGTTTAGGAGAAGCATAATGCCTCGCGTAAAACGTGGTGTACAAGCTCGTGCACGTCATAAGAAAGTTCTAAAACAAGCTAAAGGTTACTACGGTGCACGTTCACGTGTTTACCGCGTAGCTTTCCAAGCAGTTACCAAAGCTGGTCAATACGCTTACCGTGACCGTCGTAACAAGAAACGTCAATTCCGTCAACTTTGGATTGCACGTATCAACGCGGCATCTCGTCAAAATGGTCTATCTTACAGCCGTTTCATCAACGGTCTTAAGAAAGCATCTATCGAGATCGATCGTAAGATTCTTGCTGACATCGCAGTATTCGACAAAGCAGCATTCGCTGTTCTAGTTGAAAAAGCGAAAGCATCTCTATAATTTAGAGTTAGCTTTAAGGTTTAAGAAAAGGAGAACTTCGGTTCTCCTTTTTTATTGCCTGTAATTTATCCTCTAGAGATTCCCAACTCCTTCCTCCGTCAGTCTTGGGAATGACGAGTAAACTTCCGCATCTAATTTTTATTCGCTTGAACAAGCATTCTGGTATATAAACATCTACCTAACCTTTAATGTTAAGCGACTGAATAAATGACCGCACCAACTACTATGACGTTCTTCGAACGTTTCGAAGCTGACATCCTTTCTGGCAAAAAGACCATCACCATTCGCGATGAATCAGAGCGTGATTACCAACCTGGTAGCGTTGTTGAAGTATCAACGTTAGAAGAAGGGCGCGTATTCTGTAATCTTAAGATCATCAGCGTAGAGCCGATTTTGTTTGATGAGCTGGGTGAGTTCCATGCACAACAAGAGAACATGACTCTGCAAGTGTTGAAAGATGTGATTCAAGATATCTACCCAGGTATCTCTCAGCTTTACGTTGTTTCTTACGAGCTGGTTTAATCGCTAACAACGAACCTGTAGTGCTTTTCTTGGATAGATAGGAAGGATTAATGACTGAGTTATCGAGCGACACTAAACAGCAAATCTTGCTTCAGCTTTATTGTCGTGAACAAATGGAGCAGCCGTTAATTCCTCGTGCAGATCTCGACACCTCTCTTTACGACAGCGAAGCCTTTTCAGCGTGGCGCGAAACTAAGCGTGACTTTGTTATCCGTGATATTGAAAGTCGTGTTTGGGTAAAGAGCTGTCCGGCTGGCTACATTACTGAAGTACATTTTAAAGCGGATGGCACTCTAACTGAGTACCGTTTGTTTGACCGCTTTAAGACGGTAGGGCGGTGGCAGTTAAAAGACGGCTTACTGCACGTTGAGATTACTAAGGGCGATAACCGATATGAATTTGCGGTTGTAGCTCGAGCAGACCTTAATATCCACTCTGCGGTGGAATATAAGAACGGCGAGCTTCATTCGTATCTGAAGTTGGTGCAAACTGAGCGTTAACTCTTTTCGCCGAGCTTGATTAAGCGAGCCTCTAAAAAGCAAAAAGCAAAAAGCAAAAAGCAAAAAGCAAAAAGCAAAAAGCAAAAAGCAAAAAGCAAAAAGCCAACATCACACTGTTGGCTTTGTTGTTTCTTGGCAAGCTAACCGAGCGTTAGCATTCTATCAACTCGGTTTATCAGCTGCGTTTATGCTTCAAAGTTTGTTAGGCGTGAGTGCAGTTCACTCCCAACATCTTGATTGGCACAAACCGTTAGCAGGTCATCAATAAAGTACTTTAATGCGCGAGCTTCGATACGACGAATGCCTTGTTGCTGTTCTTCAGTTAGGTAGCCATAGATAGTTGCAGCGCCAAAGTCACCAAAGATCATCTGACCTTGCTCGTTGACTAAAGTGTTGTGCGCGTACAAATCACCGTGACAAACCTTGTTGTCATGCAGGTGATCAAATACATCGATCATCTGAGTCACGATGTTGTCGATTTGCGAGATTGGAAGTTCGAAACCTTCAGGGAAAGTATCACGTGTGCAAGTTTCGAGCGTCGGTGGTAGCCCTAGGTTATAGTAGCTGCTTGGAATGAGTTCCATCACCAAAGCTAGGTAATCTTGTTCCTCTACTTGGGCAATGGATTTTACTAAGTTGTTATGGTGACCAGCTTGAAGGCACGCTTCCAGTTCATCATGTGGGTAGCCGTCACTGGTGACTTCACCTTTAAACACTTTAACCGCCACTTCCTGTGGGAAATCAAAGTCGCTGTTTAGCCAGCTTGCATGAGAGATCACGCCAGATGCACCTTGGCCAAGTACTTGATTCAGCGAGTAGCTTTGAGAGCTAACCGCAGGCACGCTATCTAAGCTGCTAGGGTGTTTGCAAAACGGGTTACCCGCAAACGCTAGCCAAGCCAGTTTTGGTAGCTTGATAAGGAACTCTGGGAATTCAGTCAATTGGTTTGCAGACAAGCGGACCAGTTCGAGGTTGGATAGCTTTTCCATACTCTCAGGTAAAGCGCGAATCTGGTTGCCTGCGAGTGCCAGCTTTTGCAGTCGTGGTCTTTCACCTAGTGAATTCGGTAGAACTTCGATGTCGTTGTCGGTCAGGATCAACCAGCGCAATTGAGGTGGCAGAGACGCTTCGCTCACGGTTTTGATTTGGTTGGTCTTAAAACCGATCATTTCAAGCTTAGGAAGTGACCCAAGAACATCAGGAAGGTGCGTGAACAGGTTATTCGACGCAAAGATAATACGCAGGTGAGTGAGCTGTGATAACTCTTCAGGTAAGTTTGATAGCTGGTTCCCCGAAAGATCGAGAATCTCTAGTGAATCGGCGAGGTCCAAGATTTCTAATGGAAACTCAGTGAGGCCTTCTGATAATTTTAAGCGCTTAATACCTTTAAGTTGACCTGATTTTAATTGTTCTAGAGTATGCAAACCTTAGCCTTATGATTAGATGTTCGAGGCACGTAGTGTACTTGTCTCAATCGAGAAAGGCGAGTATCCGCAACAATACTCGCCTATCTAAGCTCAGTGGTAGTTAGTATCAAGGTTAAAGCTGAATACGATTTGGGCTAACGCCAACCTCCTCAACAAAATCCACGTCATGACTGACTAAGATAAAAGCGCCTCGGTATTCACGCAAAGCTGACGCTAGTATCTGCTTAGAGTCGATATCTAAATGATTGTCTGGCTCATCAAGCAGCAGTAATGGGGAGTCTTGCTTATGGCTGACAATCAACATCGCTAGCTTCATTTTCTCTCCACCACTTAGGTGAGCGACTTTGCGGTACACGGAATCACGCTTAAAGCCGATGCCTGCTAACAATGTCCGAGCATCAGTCTCTGTTAGCCCATCACTATGCGTTATGAGGCTATCGAACATGGTGTTATGGGTATCCAATAAACCAAAGTGTTGATCAAGGTATACCGTAGATCCTAAGCGTTTGATGGTACCAGTGTAGTGTGAGTGCTCGTTGTGAATCGCTTTCAACAGTGTCGATTTACCACAGCCGTTTGCACCGCTTAGATAACAGCGTTCACCTTGTGACAGAGAAAAATTGATAGCAGTACCAGACCCATATTCAAGTCGGCAATCTTCAACAGTTAACAGCGCGTTCTTTTTCTTGCTATTACTCTGTTTTAGATACAAGGCCTGCGGTTTCAGTTGCTCTTTTTGTTCTTTAAGAGATTGAAGCTTATCTTGATTTTGCTCCTTTAAGTTATTTTGGCTAGTGGCTGATGCTGCTTGTGTTCGTCCGGCTTTGTCTTTCATCGCATCCATTAAGATCTTTGGCTGACTGCCGGATTTTCGCAGTCGGTTTCCTTGCGCCTCTCGTTGTTGCGCTTTTTCTTTATTGGCTTGAGCTTGGCGCTCCAGTCGTTTCTTTTCTGATTGGTGATGAGCAATCTGTTTATCTAGTGCATCCGCCTGATTCGACATTTGTTTGAAGTAGTCATCGTAGTTTCCTTTATAGAAACGTAACCCCAAACTGTTGAGGTGGTAGATCCCTTCCATGTGTCTCAACAGGCTTCGGTCATGGCTAACCATCAGTATTTTGCCTTCAAATTGTTGGCACTGTTCTATTAACCAGCTGCGCCCGTCATTGTCTAAATGATTCGACGGCTCATCGAGAATCAGTATGTTGTGGTCTGACGTAAACAGTTGATGAAGCTGTAAAAGGGCAAGTTGCCCACCGCTTAATGTGTTGCATGGCGTGGCCAACTCGCTGGTTATTTTCAGATTGGCTAACAGCCTCTGAGTGTTTTCTTGCAAATCCCAATCGTCACCAACGATGTCAAAATGTTGAAGCTCGCAGCTGCCTTGCTCGATAGCATGCAAGGCATTGATTTTATTTGCGATATCTAAAAAATCAGCAATGCTGATCGTGCTATCCAAAAGTTCTGAGGGCAATTGTGAGTAGAAACCAATCGAGCCTTGCCTAGACACACTCCCAGATGTCGGCTGCGTTTGCCCAGTGAGTAATGAAAGTAGCAACGACTTTCCGGCTCCGTTTCTTCCAACTAAGCCTGTCAGTCGCGAGTTCAAATTGAAGGTGATGTCTTTAAATAGCCACTCACCAGTATCTAGCTGGAATGAGAGATTATTGGCTAAGATAGTAGGCATAAAAATACCTCCCTTTACGTATAAACGAGTAAAAGGGGCTAGGCGCTTTTCGTGCAAGATCCTGCTGGATGCTAACAACAGATCGCCATAAGCGTTACTTAGATGGGTGACCAATAAAAGAGAGAAAGCGGTATTGAGATGGTTTCTGTCTTTTAAGTGCGCTCTGGAAGATGCAGGCCGTTAATCGGCGGATCTTTAAGAGCTTAATATGTCGCGAAAATAGATGACGAAGTAACGCCCACTAACCCCGAGTGTCCAAATGATTTTTAAAAAATAAATCGGATGTCAGGATGTTAGTACTTCATTATGGCGTTATTCTCTTTTGAAATGATGGTGGAATGGTACTGAATGAGGGCTTAAAAAGTCAACAGGGTAAAGTGATTAAAATGTACCCAAATAATAAAAGCGCCGATGAGACGCTTTTATTGATCCAATGAAACTTGACGCTACTTAATGGTAGGGTATTAAGCTTATAGCCCGCTGATAGTCTAGCTAACAGGACGGCTGCGCTTGACCACCAATAGCACGCCAGCACATATCAAAACTGTCGTTGATATACTTTTCTGACTGCTCTGCCTGCGGCTCTTGCTGATCAACAAGCCAGTTCGCACAGATCAAAAAGTGGCTATGGATGAAGTGTCTAACGAGATTAATGTCTAGCACCATCAATTCTTCGGCTTGCTGTCCTTTCAAAATGATGTCATCGAGTGACGCAAACATCTGCGAAACAATGACTTCACGAGTTTGAGTCGTTGGGTCAAAATGCACATTGGTGAAGAATTTCATGGCGACTGGGTTTTCTAACGCCCACTCAATTCCGGTCATCCACATGAATTTAAAGGCTTGATAGCGATTTTGTTCAGCGATTTCTGTGTGTTGAGCCAGAGTAGAAAATAGCTCTACTTTCAGTTCACGAAACAGCTCATCAATCAGTAGAGATTTGTTCTCAAAGTGATGAAACAGTGTCGCTTTTGCTACACCAGCGGTCTTCGCTATTTGCCCTGTAGATGTGCCCTCTAACCCTTGTTGGGAAAAGAGTAGGAGCGCAGCATCTAGGATTTTTTGCCTTTTTGTAATCATCGATTCAGTACTTTGAACATCATTTTCTTGATTGGGTTGTTGTATGGAGGGTGCATCAACTTAGTGAAGTTGATTTTGCCTCGAGTCAATACGGTTTTTGCATGGCTAAAGGTCTTGAAGCCTTCAATGCCGTGGTAGTGTCCCATGCCTGAAGGGCCAATACCACCAAACGGTGCGTCTTCCGCTGCCACATGTACTAAAGAGTCATTGATACAAACACCGCCAGAGTGTGTATCCGATAGGAATCTGTCTTGGGTTTTCTTGTCGTGACTCATTAGATACAAGGCAAGTGGACGTTCTTTTGTTGTGATGTAGCTTATTGCCTCGTCAATCGAATCATAAGGCACGATAGGAAGCACAGGGCCAAACAACTCTTCTTGCATTGCCACCATGTCATCATTCACTTCGGTGAGAAGGTGCGGTGTCATTCTGTGGTTCACGTCGTCTTGTGCTTGCTCGGTAACGGTATGTATCACTGCACCTTTTGACTTCGCATCTTCAACTACGCCATTTAATCGATTGTACTGGCGCATGTTAACCACTGAGGTTAAGTCTTTGCTCTCAATTCCTGCTTTATAGAGCTTCTTGAAGTAACGCTTGTAAGCGGTGATAAATGCATCGACTTTCTCTCGTGGCAGCAAGATGTAATCCGGTGCGACACAGATTTGACCTGCGTTTAAGCTCTTGGCAAACAAGATACGTTCAACCGCGTCTGCGACATCGAAATCTGGTGCGATGATGGTTGGAGACTTACCGCCAAGTTCTAGTGTCACTGGCGTTAGGTTAGCAGCTGCGGCTTTCATTACGTGCTTACCAACAGAGGTTGAGCCTGTGAAAAGGATATGGTCAAACGGCAGCTGGCTGAACTTAGCAGAAACGTCGGCTTCACCTTCGATGATTGCCACTTGCTCTTCACTGAAACCTTCAGCCAACATCGCTTTCAAAACACGGTTAGTTGCAGGGGTAAACTCAGACATCTTGAGCATTGCAGTGTTACCTGCAGCCAATGCTGTGATGAGAGGGCCCAAAGAGAGCATTACTGGGAAGTTCCAAGGCACGATGATGCCAACCACACCTACAGGCTGGTAATGCACAGTAATCTTGGCTGGTGTTAGCATCAAGCCGGCTTTACGACGTGAAGGCTTCAACCACTTCTTAAGATTTTTATCACTGTAATTAATCTGGTGTAGAGAAGGGGTGATGTCAGCAATTAAGCTGTCGTGCTTTGCTCTATGGCCATAATCTTCAGATACCGCTTCAATTAACTGCTCTTGATAACGCATTAATAGTTTTTTCAAGACTGAGAGATCATTTCGTCTCTGCTCAAGTGTTGGATTAACGTTGTTACGGTAGTGCTCTTGTTGTCGGTTGAATATTTGAACCATGTCGTTGGTGCTCGACGTGTTTGGTTCAAGGTCTAGATTATGGCTCATAGTATCCCCTAAATTCGAAGGCTGACCGATTGGTTGGTCAGTTAAAATTACAAGAAGTTATGGTCGAATACAAGATATGGACGAAAAAAGTTTATTTTTTGTGCAATGAACTGGCAATTGAGCTAAGTGGGCCCAACAACGTAAAGCGGGTATTAGGGAAGAAATGACAGGTTTGCGAGAAGTGATCGTGTGCCTTTGGTGTAGTTAAAGGCACACGCGATGTGCTTACGGATTAGGCTGAGACTTTCTCGCAACGCATAAAGATGAAGTTAACGTTTTTTGATAGGCGCTCGTACGTTTCTTCAGAGATGGCTTTGGCTTTCTCGTCGATTGTGCCTTCAGTGATTTGTGAAATCAGCAAGCCAGATTGGCTGACAGTTTGGCAAAGCTCGGTTAATGAACGGCGGTAGAAGCTTACCTGAACGGGTGTTCCAACTGTGTTCCACTCTTCTTGAATGAATTCGCGCTCAAAGTAGTTACCTGAAAGGGTGCACTCAAAATCCGCAAAAGGGTGATGAGTGGAAAACACGATGTAGCCGCCCGGTTTCAAAACGCGATACACGTCATCAAAGACAGGTTTTAGATCTTCAATGTAGTGCAGCACCAACGGGCACACGATGACATCAGCGCTGTTATCAGCTTCCTTAGGTAAACCAAGAGCTGCATCTTGCGCGTATGCGGTCACATTGGGGATTTGTTTTTCGTTCACTAGGTCAACCATATCTTGAGACAGGTCGGTACACGTAACTTTGTTGGCACCTTGGTCGATAAACCATTGTGCGTATATACCTGAGCCGCAACCAAGGTCGACAATATCGAGCCCTTTAACATCGTCTAGTAAGGCTATGGTTGATGGGCGTTCTAGTAGTGCATTATAAATATTATCGCGAGCAGCAGAGTCGTATTGCTTTGCGTAGGTGGTGTACATTTCGGACATGATTTAACACTCATCAATAGGTATGGAAGAACAGAATACTGGCTATCTTGGCGATAGCGAGAGTTGTGATAGTGAAGTGCCGATATTTGTCACAACCCTGACTTAACATCACCAAATTAGCCAAGAATTTTATGCGTCATTGCTATTTTATTCACCTAAATTTTTGTTAGAAAGTGCTTTATTTTTAATGCACTTCAGTCTGTTTTTTGCCCTAAAACCTTGTAATTCCTTAGTTGTCACTTTAAGTCGATCTGTCGGTAAAAAAACGTAATCGTAACCACAAATATCAATGGTTGGACTCGCTCTTAATAATATCGGTTAATGCAGCCAACAAATCGTATTCGAACGTTTTTTGTTGGGTTATACCTCGCTATTCCAAAGAGGTATCTTCTGTCGATGGCCCTATAGTGTGAGGTCTCTAGAATTGGAAAATTCGGTTAATTTGGAACGCATCCGTGCTGAGTATAACGTAAAGCACTGGAGCCAAGGTTTTTATGGCATTGATGACAACGGTGAAGTGTATGTATCACCGAGCGAAACGGATCATCAAGTCCCACTAAGTAAGATCGTAAAACAGTTAGAGCAAAGAAACATTGGTTTACCTGCTCTTGTGCGTTTTCCTCAAATCGTGCATCAGCGTGTGCACAATATTTGTAACGCATTTAACCAAGCGATCGAAGAATATCAATACGACAACCGTTACCTACTTGTTTATCCGATTAAAGTTAACCAGCAAAAAGAAGTGGTTGATGAGATCTTAGCGAGCCAAGCTCAACTAGAGCAAAAGCAGCTAGGCCTAGAGGCGGGCAGCAAGCCTGAACTATTAGCGGTATTGGCGTTGGCTCAAAAAGCGAGCTCTGTGATCGTGTGTAACGGTTACAAAGACAGAGAATACATCCGCCTTGCACTGATTGGCGAAAAGCTAGGGCACAAGGTATTTATCGTTCTAGAGAAACTGTCTGAGCTTGATCTTGTTCTTTCTGAAGCGAAAGCTTTGGGTGTGAAACCTCGTTTGGGTTTACGTATCCGTCTTGCTTCTCAAGGTGCAGGTAAATGGCAAGCAAGTGGTGGTGAGAAGTCGAAGTTTGGCTTGTCTGCATCACAAGTGCTTACTGTTATCGAGCGCTTGAAAGCAGAAGACCAGCTGGATGTTCTAGAGCTCGTGCACTTCCACCTTGGTTCGCAAATGGCGAACATTCGTGATGTGCGCAATGGTGTGAGTGAAGCGGCTCGATTCTACTGTGAACTGCGTGATATTGGCGCTCAACTGAAGTTCTTAGATGTTGGTGGTGGTTTAGCTGTCGATTACGACGGCACACGTAGCCAATCTTCAAACTCAATGAACTACGGCCTGCTTGAGTACGCTCGTAACATCGTGATGACGGTAGGAGACATTTGTAAGCTCTACAATCAGCCACAACCTGTGATCATTTCGGAGTCTGGTCGCTCACTGACAGCGCACCATGCTGTGTTGATCACCAACGTGATTGGTACTGAAAGCTACTCACCGGAAGACATGGTAGCGCCAGAAGCAGATGCACCACTGTTGCTTAACAACATGTGGAAGAACTTCTTAGAACTTGATGCTGGTAACGACGACCGTGCGTTGATTGAGATCTACAACGACACGCAGAGTGATATTGCAGAAGCGCACAACCAATTTGCGACCGGTATGCTGAACCTTCAGCATCGTGCTTGGGCTGAGCAGATGTCTTTGCGCATCAACTACGAGCTAAGCACTCGTATGAGTACTAAGAACCGTTACCACCGTCCAATTTTGGATGAGTTGAGCGAGCGTTTAGCGGACAAGTTCTTCGTGAACTTCTCACTATTCCAGTCATTGCCAGACGCTTGGGGTATTGATCAGGTGTTCCCTGTATTGCCACTGAGCGGTTTAGATAATGCGGATGAGCGTCGTGCTGTGGTGTTGGATATCACTTGTGACTCTGACGGTACGATTGACCAATATGTAGACGGCCAGGGCATTGAAACAACATTGCCAGTGCCAGCGTGGAACCCAGATGAACCATACCTGATGGGCTTCTTCCTAGTAGGGGCGTACCAAGAGATCTTGGGCGATATGCATAACCTATTTGGTGATACGCACAGTGTTGTGGTGAATGTTGATGAGAGCGGAGAAGCGAACATTGACTACATCAACGAAGGCGACACAGTAGAAGACATGATGCGTTACGTTCACATTGATATGGACCTAATTCGTCAAAACTACAAAGAATTGGTAACGGCGAAAGTACCAGCGCAAGAGCAGCAAAGCGTACTTGAAGAGTTAGAGCAAGGCTTGATGGGTTACACCTATCTTGAGGATTTTTAATGAACGATCTATTTACGAAACCAGATTACTCGCTGTACTCCAATGCGATGACGTTTATGCGTCGTCCATTGATGCAAAACCCAATCGACAACGACGCTGATGTGGTTGTGTTGGGTGCGCCGCTAGATATGGCGACATCTGGCCGCCCGGGTGCTCGCATGGGACCTGATGCGATTCGTCGTGCATCGGTAAACTTGGCGTGGGAAGGTAAGAAATTCCCGTGGGACTTCAATGTATTTGAACATACCTCGGTGATTGATGCTGGCGACCTTGTGTTTGATTGCGGTGACGCAGAAGACCTAACTCAGCGTTTGGAAGCAGCAGCTGATGCGATTCTAAATAGCGGTAAAACTCTGTTAGGTCTAGGTGGCGATCACTTCATTACACTGCCTCTATTACGAGCGTATGGTAAGAAGTACGGTGAGATGGCGTTGATTCACTTCGACGCACACACTGACACTTACAACCAAGGCAGCCGTTACGACCACGGCACCATGTTCTACCATGCACCAAACGAAGGTCTTATCTCGCCAGAACATTCGGTGCAGATCGGCATTCGTACTGAGTACAAACAAGAAGGTCATGGTTTCAACGTCATTAATGCGATGCAAGCCAATGACATGAGTGTGGACGAGATTATTGCTCAAGTGAAAGATATTGTTGGTGATAAGCCAGTGTATCTGACGTTTGATATCGACTGTCTTGATCCTGCTTTTGCACCGGGTACTGGCACGCCAGTGTGTGGTGGTTTGAACTCCGATAAAGTTCTGAAAATCATCCGTGGTTTGCAGGGTATCAACATGGTTGGTATGGACGTTGTAGAAGTGTCTCCAGCGTATGACCAAAGTGACATCACAGCGTTAGCAGGTGCTACGATTGCGCTTGAGCTGCTTTATGTTTGGACGGCGAATCGTCTAGCTAAATCATAAAATGTCGTTGTTATAAACATAGCGTTGCTATCTGATCTAAAAGCCCACCAGGTTCTATCTGGTGGGCTTTTTTGTTTTTCTACCGCTTGACTGACTGAGCTATCGCAAAGGTGATAATGCTGATGGTGAAGGTTGGGTAATCTGCTGCTAAACATCTATTATGCAACCTATTTTATAGTGTTTTTGTGGGTTTCTAGAGGCGATAGTCTGCGTGTTGTCTCAAAGATGGGAATAGTTGCTGTTTAGTTGTTGATGCATAGCTCACTTCAATTAATGCCTTATTTTCGCTAATGATTTGTTAACTTTATTGCGGTATAAATTTATGAAATTGAGAGGTGTATATTTTTGTGAGTTTATTTGCATATAAATCAGCACCCTACTAACTTTTAACTAGTGTTCTGGAAACCCTTGGAAAATAGACAAATTTGCAAGAAGAGGTCTACTCATGCAGATATGGCATTTTTTAAGGGGAAGACTAGGCTTAAAGGTAAGTAAACTATAAAAAAACAGGCGAAATTTATTCTCTTTTTGTACCTCTTCGATGAACCGTTTGAATGTGTTCCGAAGAGCGAGATATAAGTTAATGAAAACCTGAGATTGCTTTTACAAACAATGTTCACCGCTTTTAGAAGCGACTTGTGACATCGGGGGATATATGGATATCGAAGTTTCGCGTCAGACTGTGGTAGTTGAAGCTACTAGTGGAGATGTGGTTGTAGTTAAGCCTGACGGCAGTGCCAGAAAAGTTTCGGTTGGCGATATCATCCGTGAAAATGAGATTGTTATTACCGCGCATGATGCTGAACTCCTAATAGGTTTGCCTAGCGGCCCTGTTGAGGTTGAAGGCAATTGTGTTGGGTGTGTCGATCAAGACTTGGCTTGGGCAGATGCACCGATCGCCGGAGAGGTGAATATCGATTTGGCGCAAGCTGTTGATGATTCATTCACTGATGAAGATCTTGCGGCGATTCAAGAAGCCATTTTAGGTGGTGCCGATCCAACTCAAATTTTAGAAGCTACCGCAGCTGGTGGCGGTTTAGGTTCTGCAAATGCAGGCTTTGTCACCATTGATTACAACTATACAGAAACTCGTCCTTCAACCTTCTTTGAAACTTCAGGCCTAGAAGATCAATCTGTCGATGAAGATAGGGAAGAGCTTAGATCGATCACGCTCTCATCGGGTGGTCAATCCATCGCTGAAACACTGACCGAAGGTTCCATTTTCGGAAATACTTATCCTCAATCGGTGACGGTTACTGATACCGTTGTTGCGGGTAGTTTAGCGCTTGACCCAGATTCTTTTGCTCCAGAAACACTTTCTCTCGTCTCGCTCCTTAGTGAACTCAACAGCGACATTACCTCTAGTGGCCAACCGGTTACTTTTACGTATGATTCAGCCTCTAATTCGATTATTGGTGTTCAAGGTACAGATGAAGTGCTGCGCATCGATATTGATGCCGTAAGTATTGGAAATAACATTGAATTGTCGCTGACCACAACCATTTCTCAGCCGATAGATCATGTTCCGTCGATTGGTGGCGGACAGGTTTCCTTTACGGGTGACCAAATTAACATCGCCTTTGACATACAGGGCCAAGACACCGCAGGTAATCAGCTCGTCACACCAATTAATGCGCAAGTAACCGTCCTTGATGGGGTAGATCCGTCTGCCGAAAGCGTGTCTATCGATAACGTTGAAACAAGCAGTGCTGCAATTGAAGGCACCTTTTCAAATATTGGTAGTGATAATCTACAGTCAGCTGTTTTTGACTCAAGCGCACTTGCTCAATTTGATGGTGTGCTCAGTGACAATCAGGCGACCGTTGCATCTTTGTCTGCTGATGGAAGTACCATCACACTGTCAATCCAAGGTAGCAGCGATGTTATTTTAACCGTTAGCTTAGATACTGACGGTACCTATCGATTTGAGCAGTTGAGACCAATAGAGCAAGTCGGCACTGATTCGCTTGCTTTCTCTTTGCCAATCACGGTTACCGATTTTGACCAAGATGTCGTAACCAATACCATCAACCTCGCTATTTCTGATGGTGATAAACCAGTCATTACCAATGTCGACAGTATTGATGTTGATGAAGCTGGCATTGTTGGCGGTTCTCAAGAGGGGACGGCAACGGTATCAGGAAGTGGTAGTGTCACCTCAGAAATTTTTGATAGTGACATTATCGATCATCATGAACTTGAACCTGCAGAGTTTAATACCGGTGGCACACTGATATCTAACGACGAGGTTGTGTTACTCGAATTGGTTGATGAAACCAATGGTGTGCGAACGTACGAAGGCTATGTTGAGGTTAATGGCGCAAGAATTACGGTTTTTGATGTAAAAATTGATAGCCCATCTTTGGGTAGCTATGAATTTAACCTCTATGAAGAATTATCGCATCAAGGTGCTGAAGACGCACTTTTAACCTTTGCACTGCCTATCTATGCGGTAGATGCTGATGGCGATAGATCGGCGTTATCCAGTGGTTCAAGTACTCCAGAAGCCGCCCAGATTCTTATCAACGTTAAAGATGATGTCGTTGAACTGGTTGATAAGGTTGAATCTGTCACTGAGCCGACTTTAGCCGGTGATACTGTCGTCTCGTATAACCTGTTTAATTTCGAAGGTGCGGATGGTTCGACAATTCAATCGTTCAACTACGACGGTGTTGATTATTCACTAGATCAAAGCTTACTGCCTGATGCTCCTCAAACCTTCAGTTTCACTGAGGGCGTGGTTACTATCTCGCTTAACGGTGATTTCAGTTTTGAGGTTGCTCGTGATATCGATCATTCAAGTAGCGAAACTATCATCAAACAGTTTTCATTCTTAGCCGAAGACGGTGATGGCGACACTGATACATCAACACTTGAGTTAAGTATTACCGATGGTCAAAACCCGGCAATCAATCTGATTCCACCTGTTACTTTATCTGAAATCAATCTAGCTGATGGATCTGCACCAAGTGGAAGTGCAGTAAGCGCCACCAATACGATCACTTTTACCTCTGGTAGTGATGATGTGGCGAACTTCCGTATTGAGCCTACAGAGTTCAATGTCGGCGGCACACTGAAATCGAATGGTTTTGTGGTCGAGATAAAAGAAGACTCGGCGAATCCAGGTACTTACATTGGTTTCATTACTGATGGTTCAAACACTGAAATTCCAGTGTTTACGATTAGCTTCTCGTCCACCACGCTTGGTGAATACACCTTTACTCTATTGGAAGCGTTGGACCATGCCGATGGCCTAGCGAACAATGATCTGAGCTTTGATCTTCCGGTATATGCGGTAGACAGCGATGGTGATGATTCTGTTGTGTCCCAGCTGAATGTGACTATCGGTGATGATGTTCAAATCATGCAAGATGGCACATTAGATATTGTTGAGCCTAATCTAGCTGATGGCACGGTGACCACTAACACCATTGATGTGATGCCAAACCAAAGTGCTGATGGCGCGACGATTATTCAGTTCACCTATGACGGTCAACTGAGAACGCTTGATCAAAATGACACGGGTGAGCAGCAATTCAGCTTCACAGAGGGTGAGCTGTTTATCACGCTGCAAGGTGAGGTGCGATTTGAACCAAACCGTAACCTAGACCACTCCTTGAGTGAAGATATCGTGAAGTTGATAGAGGTTACCTCAAGTGATTTCGATAAAGATCCAGTAACGTCAACGGTTACTCTGACTATTAGCGATGGCGATAATCCGACAATCGATGCGGTACCGAGCGTCTCACTTAAAGAAGCGGATCTCGCTGATGGCTCATCACCAAGTGGCAGTGCGGTTAGCCAAACAGAAACTATCACTTTTACCAACCAAAGTGATGATGTTGAAAAATTCCGTTTGGAGCCGACTGAGTTTAATACTGGTGGTACTCTGAAGTCTGATGGCTTGGTGATTGAGATCCGAGAAGAGCCAGCGGGTTCGGGTAACTACATCGGCTTCACCACAGACACTTCAAATGTCGAGACCACTGTCTTCACACTTGCATTTAGCAGCACGACTTTAGGTGAGTACACCTTTACGCTTATAGAAGCGATTGATCACACACCAATTCAAGGTAATAACGACCTAACGTTTAACTTGCCAGTGTATGCGGTTGATAGCGATGGCGATGATTCTCTAATGTCGCCACTTGCTGTGACGATCACCGATGATATCCAAGTCATGGTAGATGGCGCGTTTACGATTGAAGAGCCGACTGTCGCTGATTTAGCAGCGGGTACGCCGACAACCACGACTGTGAATGTTCTTGATGAAGAAGGGGCAGACGGCACGACCATCACCCAAATCAATTATGACAACGGCACAGTGTTTACGCTTGACCAGAGCAATACGGGAGAGCAGAAATTTGTGGTTGCTGAAGGTTCGCTTTATGTCACGCTGCAAGGTGATGTGCGCTTTGAACCAAATCGTAACCTCGACCATACAAGTGGAGACATTGTTAAGTCGATAGTCGTGACTTCAAGCGACTCAGATAGTGATGTTGTTACTTCTACGGTGACGTTGACTATTACCGATGGTGACATCCCGACGATTGATAATGTACCGAGTGTTACTTTATCTGAAACTAATTTGAGTGATGGTTCTACGCCAAGTGGTGCTGCGGTGAGTCAAACAGAGACGATTACATTTACGAATCAAAGTGATGATGTGGCGAGTTTCCGTATTGAACCGACAGAATTCAATGTTGGTGGGGCGCTCAAATCAAATGGGTTGGTGGTAGAGCTAAAAGCAGACCCAAGCACACCAGGTGGTTATATCGGTTTTGTGACAGATGGTTCGAACGTCGAAACCAACGTGTTCACGATCAGTTTCTCTAGTACTACCCTCGGCCAATACACTTTCACGTTATTGGAAGCGTTAGACCATGTGGATGGTTTAGCGAACAACGATCTTAGCTTTGACCTTCCTGTTTATGCGGTAGACACCGACGGCGATGATTCATTGGTGTCACAGTTGAATGTGACCATCGGTGATGATGTTCAAATCATGCAAGACGGAGCTCTAAATATTGTCGAGCCAACGGTTGCTGATTTGGCTGCGGGTACACCTACGACAACTACCGTTAATGTATTTGATCAAGAAGGGGCAGACGGCGCGACCATCACGCAATTTACTTATGATGGCGGGGCTGTATTAACGCTTGACCAGAATAATACTGGTGAGCAGAAGTTCGTAGTTGCTGAAGGTTCACTGTATATCACTATTCAAGGTGACGTTCGTTTCGAGCCGAACCGTAATCTCGACCATACTGGTGGAGATATCGTTAAACAGATCGAGGTTACCTCAAGCGACTTCGATAAGGACACCGTGACCTCGACAGTCACCCTGACGATTACCGATGGTGATATCCCGACCATTGATACGGTGCCAAGTGTTACTCTGTCTGAAACCAATCTTGCTGATGGCTCTGCACCAGGTAGCGGTGCTGTAAGTCAAACTGAGACGATTACTTATACTAATCAAAGTGATGATGTGACCCGTTTCCGTATTGAACCTACTGAGTTCAATGTTGGTGGTGCACTGAAATCGAATGGTTTTGCGGTCGAGATAAAAGAAGATTCAGCGAACCCGGGCACTTATATCGGCTTCATTACTGATGGTTCAAATGCTGAAATTCCAGTGTTTACGATTAGCTTCTCGACCACGACTCTTGGTGAATACACCTTTACTTTATTGGAAGCGTTAGACCATGCAGATGGTCTAGCGAACAATGATCTGAGCTTTGATCTTCCGGTTTATGCGGTAGACAGCGATGGCGATGATTCTTTAGTGTCTCAACTGAATGTAACCATCGGCGATGATGTTCAAATCATGCAAGATGGCACGCTAGATATCGTTGAGCCGAATTTGGCAGATGGCACGGTAACAACCAATACCATTGATGTAATGCCAAACCAAAGTGCTGATGGTGCAACGGTTACTGAGTTTTCTTTTGGTGGCATCGTTAAAACGTTGGATCAGAGCATCGTAGGCGAACAGCAATTCAGTTTCACAGAAGGTGAGTTGTACATCACCCTTCAAGGTGAGATGCGCTTCGAGCCCAACCGTAACTTAGACCATTCCGTGAGCGAAGACATTGTTAAGTCCATCGTCGTGACATCCAATGACTTTGATAACGATCCGGTCACTGCAACCGTTACTCTGACGATAACCGATGGCGATAACCCGACTATCGATGCGGTGCCGAGTGTTGCTCTTGAAGAAGCGGATCTGGCTGATGGTTCATCACCAAGTGGCAGTGCGGTTAGCCAAACAGAAACCATCACTTTTACCAACCAAAGTGATGATGTTGTAAAATTCCGCTTAGAGCCGAGTGAGTTTAATACTGGCGGTACTCTGAAGTCTGATGGCTTAGTGATTGAGATCCGAGAAGAGCCTACGGGGTCGGGTAACTACATCGGCTTCACTACGGATATTTCAAATGTAGAAACCACGGTCTTCACACTTGCGTTTAGCAGCACGACTTTAGGTGAGTACACCTTTACGCTTTTAGAAGCGATTGACCATACACCAATTCAAGGTAATAACGACCTAACATTCAACTTGCCTGTGTATGCGGTCGATAGTGATGGCGATGACTCTCTGATGTCGCCTCTGGCTGTAACGATTATCGATGATATTCAAGTCATGGTGGATGGTGCTCTCAGCATAGAAGAGCCGACAGTGGCTGACTTAGCCGCGGGTACGCCGACAACAACGACCGTCAATGTTCTTGATCAAGAAGGGGCTGATGGCACAACTATTACCCAAATCAATTACGATGGCACAGTGTTTACACTTGACCAGAGTAATGCGGGTGAGCAGAAGTTTGTGGTTGCTGAAGGCTCGCTCTATATCACGCTGCAAGGCGATGTTCGCTTTGAACCAAACCGCGATCTTAATCACTCGGGCGGGGATATCGTTAAGTCGATAGTCGTCAGTTCAAGTGACTCTGATAGTGATGTGGTGACTTCGACAGTCACGCTAACCATTACGGATGGCGATCTACCAATTATCAATGTCATTCCTGGTGTGAGTCTTTCTGAAGTCGATCTGGCTGATGGTTCTGCGCCAACGGGCAATCCAGTATCGATGACTCAAGTGATTACCTATACCGAGGGTAGTGATGATGTTAGTCATTTCAGAATTGATCCTGCTCAGTTCAACACTTCAGGGGCTTTGAAGTCGAATGGCTTAGAGGTTGAGATTAAAGAGCAGCCAGCGAACTCTGGAAACTACATTGGCTTTGTAAAAGACGGTGCTAACGTAGAAACCAACGTCTTCACAATCAGTTTCTCAACGACCAATTTAGGGCAATACACGTTTACTCTGCTTGAAGCGTTAGACCATGCGGATGGGTTGCAGAACAACACCTTAAACTTCGATGTACCTGTTATCGCGGTGGATACCGATGGTGATGAGTCTGCGATGTCACCAATGACAGTGACCATTACCGATGATGTACAAAGTGTACAAGACGGGTCATTGAATATTGTTGAGCCTTCACTGGCTGATCTCGTGGCGGGTACTCCAACTACGCCAACCATTGATGTTATGCCGACTCAAAGTGCTGATGGCGCAAAGGTCACCCAATTTATTTACGATGGTGGTACTGCTGTCACCTTGGATCCGAATGTAACGACAGAGCAGGTGTTTACCGTAACCGATGGTTTACTGTACATCACGATTGAAGGCGAAGTTCGTTTTGAGCCAAATCGAAATCTGGATCATTCAGCGGGTGATATTGTTAGAACGATTGTGGTAACGACCAGCGACTTTGATAACGATACTGATACCGCGGATGTCACATTGACGATCCAAGATGGGATTGATCCGGTTATCGATGTTGTTCCTAGCGTGAACTTATCGGAAGTGAACCTAGCAGATGGCTCAACGCCGAGTGGTTCTGCGGTGAGTTCAACACAAACCATTACCTACACCGTGGGTAGTGATGACTTAAGCCACTTTAGAATCGCGACCAACGAATTCAACCCAGGTGATGTGCTGAAATCAAACGGTCTTGTTGTTCAGCTAAAAGAAGATCCCGCGTCACCTGGCGACTACATCGGGTTTACTGATGACGGGGCCGGTAACGTAACTAATGTATTCACCATTGATTTTGATAGTGTCAACAAAGGCCAGTTCACCTTCACGCTGATTGAGGCACTCGATCACCTTGATGGGGCGCTTAATAACGACCTTAATTTCAACTTGCCTGTTTATGCGGTTGATACTGATGGTGATGACTCCGTTAAGCGTGATGTTGTTGTCACCATTCAAGATGACCTCCAGCAAATGCAAGATGGTACGTTAACCATCACAGAGCCAAATACTGGCACACCAACTACCTCGACCGTTGATGTATTGCCTACGCCAAGTGCTGATGGGGCAACCATTACACAGTTCACCTATGACGGTGGCTCTGCGATTACTTTGGATCAAAGCATCAGCGGTGAGCAGGAATTCGTTTTCACTGAAGGCTCGCTGTTTGTCACCTTGGATGGTGATGTAAGGTTTGAACCAAATCGTAATCTTGACCACTCTGCAGGCGACATAGTTAAGCTGATTGAATTCACTTCATCTGATTTTGATAAGGATATTTCTTCTTCAACGGTCACACTCACTATCGTTGATGGTGATGGACCAACGTTGAATGTCGTTCCGAGTGTTAGCTTGTCTGAAAGCTTACTTGCTGATGGTTCAACGCCGAGTGGCAGCCCAGTCAGCGTGACCCAGACCATTACTTCACTTGCAAGCAGTGATGACATCGAGAAGATTGTCGTCGAAGTAGGGCTGTTTAATACCAGCGGTGTATTGAAGTCTGATGGCCTTGAATTGAGCTTGCGTGAAGAGCCTGCGGGTTCAGGTGACTACATAGCATTCACAACGGATGGCTCGGGGGTTGAGAAAGTTATCTTCACCCTAGAATTTGATAACACCAACCCGAGTGAGTACACGTTTACTTTGTTAGAGCGTTTGGATCATGTCGACGGATTAGGAAACAACGATCTCAGCTTTGACTTGTCGGTATATGCGCAAGATACCGATGGCGATATTTCACCGTCTAAACCGCTTTCTGTGACCATCAGTGATGACGTTCAATTAATGCAATCTGGTGCTCTTAGCATCACAGAGCCAAGCACGGGCACGCCTACCACAACGACATTTGATGTGATGCCTGCGCAAAGTGCTGATGGCGCTACCATAACTAAATTTACTTATGGTAGTCAGCCTGAAGAGTCTCTGGTGCAAACCAACACTGGTGAGCAAGAGTTCGTATTTACGGAAGGTTCGTTGTTTATCACGCTTGAAGGCGATGTGCGCTTTGAGCCTAATCGAAATCTGAATCATTCTGGTGGTGATATCGTTAAGACTATTACCGTGACATCAGAAGACAAAGACGGCGATATTGTTACTTCGACAGTGACGCTGACGATTTCAGATGGTGCGCCACCGGTAATTGATACGGTACCAACGGTTGCATTGGAAGAAGCGAATCTTGTGGATGGCTCATCTCCGAGCTTACCTGTGAGCCAAACTGAAACCATTACTTTCACTGCGGGAAGTGATGATGTGAGCCATTTCCGTATTGATACCACTCAGTTCAACACGTCTGGTGATTTGAAATCGGATGGCTTGGTAGTTCAGCTTAAAGAAGATCCAGCCAACAGCGGAACCTATATTGGCTTCGTTGAAAGTGGGGGTGTTCAAACGGATATCTTTACCATCACTTTTAGTAGTGTAGTGCTAGGCGAATACACCTTCACTTTATTGGAAGAGCTCGATCATCTTCCTGTACAAGGCAACAACGATCAAGTATTCACTCTGCCAGTGATCGCGGTCGATCAAGACAATACTGATTCTGTGATGAAACCTTTGACCGTTACTATCACCGATGATGTGCCTGTCATTACCGACACGACAGTGACCAGCACATTTGTGGTTGATGAAGATGATCTTGGATCTGTGGTTTCTCAAGCAACAGGTGCATTTGTTACCATAGAAGGTGCTGACCAAGTAGAGGTTTACGAACTGCGTAATATCTCTGCTCTTGAAGCGACATTGACCTCTGGAACTGAAGCGATTTCTATTACAGAAGTCACTGGAGCTGCGAACACAACGACCTATCAAGGTACGACGACAAGCGGAACTCCTATCTTCACGCTCGCGCTAGCGAATGACGGCTCTTATACGTTTACGTTGCTAGGTCCTCTGAACCATCCAACAAGCCCGAATTCCAACACCTTAACGATTCCATTTGATGTCGTTGCGGTTGATGGCGACGGTGATGACTCTAATCAATATGTATTACCAATCGAAGTGCTCGATGATGTACCAGTCATGAGTGCACCAACGGGTGAGACGGTGGTTGATGAAGATGATCTTGCTGGGATTGGATCGGATCAATCCGAAGATACCATTATTAATGGGCTATTCACCGTTGATGAAGGTGCTGATGGTGTTGTTAAGTTCGAATTGGTTGATGAAAACTTAGTGATTGCAGGCTTAACTTCTGATGGAGAAAGCCTAGAGTGGCTGCCTGTTTCACAAAGCGGTACAACCTTCACTTATGTTGCACAGACGGTAACCAGCAATCAGCCTGTGTTTGAAATCATTTTTGATACCTCAAACAACAGCTATCAATTTGAGCTCTTTAAACCACTTAAACACCCTGATGGCGCAAATGAAAATACCATAGAGCTTGATTTCTCTGTCGTGGCTGAAGATTTTGACCAAGACAAATCGAACGCGATCGACCTGACTATTACGGTAACGGATGATGTTCCATTGGTGACCACTCAATCGATCACGCGAGTTGAGGGTCAAGGTTATGGCAACTCCAAAGTTAACATGTTTGCCAATGCGACGGATGTGGGTGCGGATGATGCAGCGCTGACTCGCATAGAGGGCATTACCAGCAATGGCGCAGACATCGTGTTCCGAACAGGAAACAATGGGCCATACAGTAGCAGCTTTGACTTAAACAGTGGTGTCCAGCAAGTACGAGTGTATGAACAAACCGATGATGGTAGTGGCGGTATCGATACTCGTGAGCTTGGTAGATTACGTATTAATTCAAATGGTGAAGTGGAGTTCAGAGCGACAAACTATCTCGATCATGATGGAGACACCATCGACTTCTCGATCAATGTGATTGCGACAGACGGTGATTTGGATACTTCATCAACGCCTTTGAACATCACGATCACCGATGAAGAGTCATCAGCAGTATCGCTTAAGGTAACTACGTTTGAGGATGCGGGGAGAGACTCGACAATCCCTTACGCAACGGGTGATGCTCCAAGCCTAGAGAATATTCAAGATAACCAAAGCGGTTTGCCTGATGCTCCTGCACAAATTGCGCTGCAGGTTAACCTGAAGGACCAAGATAATAACGAGTCTATCGGCCAATTGACGATTCAAAGTGGTAATCACAGAGGGACGTTCTATTACTTTGATGGCGTGGAATATCACAAGTTAGTGGCTGAACCAAACGGTGATATCTTGTTTGGTCCGCCTCAAATGCAGCAGAGCTTTGCTCCAAGCACGAACCAGCCATTAGACATCATCGCGACGATCGATAACTTGTTCTTTGTTCCAGACCAAAACTACGGTTCAAATGACAATGGTGTGCGAATCAACTACGAGCTTGAAATTGATAACAACGGTACGCTTGACCATACAGTAAATTCAAACTTCAGAATTGAGATTGAAGCGGTAGCGGATATTGCCACTTGGGATGATGCGAATAGTACGTATCAATATCAAGTGAATGAAGATGAAGACAATGTGACACTTCAGCTGAATGCAGAGTCGCAAGATAACAGTAATACTGAGACGATTACCTATGAGCTAGAAGCCGTTCAAGGTGACGGGAAGTTTGAGCTGTTGGATCAAAATGGCAATGTGTTAACGCCAGTCAATGGTGTCTACACGATTGCTGCCGCAGATATCAATAGCACCGTGGTTAATCCAATCGATAACTTCTCTGGGCAAATTGAGTTCAAAGCAACCGCGATTACGGAAGAGACGCGTAATCCATACGATGACGCAGCCAACGGAGGGGCAAATGATAAGACAACGGCTCGCTCTGTAGAGCAAAATATTATCATTGATGTGACAGCCGATGCGGACCCTGGCTCGTTCAGCGTTAACCGAATTCGTATTAATGAAGACAATATTGATGATCCAGACTACTTAGGTCCTCTAGCGAACAAAGATGCCTTCACGTTGGATGAAGTGATCACCATGAATGGCTCGGTGGACACTGATGGCTCCGAAGAGTTGTTTGTTCGCATCAGCAATATAACTGAAGGTGCGGTACTTTATTTCCTAGGAACCACTACACCGGTTCCTACAATCACCATCAACGGTGTCGATTATCAGGAAGTGGCGTATTCCGATTTAGCCAATGTAGAGATCGTTCCGGCTAAACACAGCAATGTTGACTTCACGTTTGAGGTTACCGGTGTTGTCAAAGATACCGCGAACCTTTCTTCTGGGCCTCAGGTTGATGAAGAAATCTTAGGTACGAAAACGGTAAACGTTGAGGTTAAAGGTGTTGCCGATATTCCTTATGGCGGTATCAACGGTACAGCTTGGACAGCAATCACCGATGGCACAACATCAGGTGTTCAAACCACAATTCAAGAGAGTCAAAATGGCGATAGCTTCGCTGAACTCGACTTCACTGTATTGTCTGGCGAGAGAAGACCAGATAGCGGAACAACACCATTACCTGACGATGGCTCAGAGTCGATAACGGTTATTCTTTCTGGCATCCCTGACGGCGTTATTCTGGAAGATGGCGATGGTACCGTGATTGACTTGAACTTTGTTGGTTATGAGACGGGACCGGGCGGTAGCCCTGATCTCTCTAAACCTATCTACGAAGCGCACATCACTGAAGCGGGGAAAACTTCAGGTATCCGTATTAGACCTGTTGATTCATCAACAGAGAACATCCATATCCAAGGTAAAGTTATCGTGACCGAAAATGATGGTCACACGCTTACCTTTGACCAAGAAGTTCGAGTATTGGTTGAGCCTAGGATAGATACCTCTGCAACCTACAATACGGTGACTCGTGGGGATGAAGATACGGCCATCAACATTGATTGGCACCCAGAGGGCACTGATTACATTGACGATGATGAGCATTTCACTTCAATCGTTATCAGTGGTATTCCAAGTGGTGTTGCAAGTGTGGTTGTAAACGGTGATGTGATTTGGAACTACGATGCTGTAGCCGGAACGCTAACCATCACACCTAAGAGTGGGCAGACTCCAGAAGCGTTCACCCAGATAGCACTGAACAATAATTTTATTCAGATAACACCGGAACAAGATTCGAGCACCGACTTTACGCTTAATACGGTTGTCATGATTGAAGAACGCGATCATGAATATATTGATGCAACTGACCCAGGTCAGGGTATTGCAACAGCAACAATCACTGGCTCGATTGATGTTCGTGTGCGACCTGTGGTTGAGCCTGAAGATGCTAACAACAAACTGGTGGTCGATGAGGTCGCAGGTCTTACAGACTTGGGTACAGTGGTCGCGGATGCTCTAACTGGTGTTCTCAAATTCACAACCAACAGTGATAACACATCGGTTACGGATGAGTTCGTTATTCGATACCAAGAAACTGATGCTTCGTCTGCTATCGAAGAAGTTGACCAGCTAGTTATTCAACTGACCAATTTGGACGACTCGGCGTTATCAGATGCTGTCCTCAATCAGTTACTTGTTATTGGTGCCGCTTATGAAGGCAATGGCCGTTGGGTGGTAACCAATGAAGACCTGTTTAGTATTAGTGCACCAAACGGTCTTGCGTTTCCGCCAGTTTCTGGCGCTCCAGGCGTTTTCAATAACATCAAGATGACCATCTACAGTACCGTGATTGATCGAGGTGATGGCGCTGAAACTGAGTCATCAGCTGCGGTTCAGAGGGAAGGTGAAGTGAACTTGTCATTCCCAGAAGTGCTTGTTGGTGGGAACGAGGTGGCTGCAGATATTACGATGACACCAGATAGCGTTGTCGATGCTGTAGAGGATACACAGTTAGACTTGGGAACTGCTCTAAATAGTCTGATCACATTCTCCGGTGAAGACGCTTCAACAGACCAAGTAACTATCATTATTGATGACTCTGTGACCATCCCGCCAGGAATAACTTTCCCAATCAGTTTAGGGGGAGGCAGTGATGTTGACTTCGTAAACGGGAAGTATGTGTTTGAAACAACCGTCGATCAGGGTGTTCCAACGGATTTCTCAGGCCTGCTACTTAATCTGCCGGCAGACTATTCTGGCGACTTTAGGTTACCAATCACAATAGTAACCAAAGATACACTGTCTGGTGATGAGAAAACCTTGGTGACCGATGTCGTTATTAAAGTCGCTCCTGACGTTGAAGGTAACCCGGACATTGATGTTACGGTTGTAGGTTCGCTCGATGACTCGTTTAATCCTGTCGATACTGATGGTCAACCTGGACAAGATCCGGTGGGTTACGAAGATACTTACATTCAGCTTGATTTCAGCACAATCATTACTGACCAAGTCAGTGGAGTTGAGGGTGGTGACGAAAAATTCGCATCTATTACGCTGACTTTGGATGACACAAGTGTCGGTGCGTTTTACACAAGTGCGGGTGTATCGCTTGGTACGTCTGTGACCTTCAATGAAGCGGAAATTAATGCCGGTGCTTTGGACAATGTATTGTTCCGTCCTGCTCCCAATTACCCAACGGGTAACGACATTAACCAAGTACAAGTGAATGTCAGCGGAACAATAACCGATACTGCTACCTACAATGACGCCTCGTCTCCAGCCGGAACGGCAACCGATACTGATACGTTCAATACCAGTGTTAGCTTTGAAGTTGTCCCTGTGGTTGATGATGTTCTTGTAACAGGGCCGGGTAGTGATCCTGATGTCATTGAGATCACGGGCAATGAAGATCAAGCTATTTCTCTATCTGGAACAAGGCCTGTCTCCATCGCGCTCACTGACCTAGACGGCTCAGAGCAGTTCGTTTCGATTAAGTTCACTGGTGTGCCAGATGGCTTCTTAATGAGTGCAGATCCGGGTTCCGCATATACAGTGAAGAACAATGGTGGTGGTGAGTGGAGTGTTCAGCTTCCTCAAGCATCAGGGTTGTCATTTGATTTGAGTGAGATTTCGATCCTACCGCCTAAAAACTTCAGTGGTACGGCGGAATTTGGCGTTGCTGTCTTTACTCAAGAATCCTTGTTAGGCGTGCCAACTGCAGCATCGAATCTGCCAAGCTTTAAGCTGCACGTGGTGCCGGTGGGTGATGATGTTGATACCAACCCAACCGATTCTGTTACTGGCAATGAAGGCCAAAACATTGATATCGAAATCAATGCGACTATCTTGGATAAAGAGCTATCTGCAACAGGCAGCGGCACGTATACCGAAAATGCGCCAGAGACACTTCGTGTAGAGGTGGCTGGTGTACCTCAAGATGCCTCTATCTACTATCCAGACGGCACGACTTTGGCGAGCTACGATCCAGTGACACAGATTTGGACGCTGGATGTGCCTGCTCAGTCACTTGATAAGATCGTATTCAACTCTGGTCAACACAATAGCGATACAGGTAATGCGCTGGGTATTACAGGTCCATTGCAAATCACGGTTCGCTCTGTGGACACTGATGCTGACAACACTGAATACCTGGGTACTCCAACCAGCTTCGATGTTGATTTAGTGATTGATCCTATCAACGATCAACCAACGTTCGTCAACGTTACCAATATTGAAACGCAAGAAGACTCAGCTGGTGTCGCGATTAACAACTTCAGCATCTACGACGTAGACGCAAGTTTTGATAACCCAGATGCGCCGTATACGCTGACGTTGGAGATTGACCAAACACTGCCAGGAGCACAGGGCGTCTTTGAGTTTACAAGCTCTCCAGATGTGACTTTTGTTCTGCAACCTGACGGTTCACTGGTCATCACGGGTAAAGAAGCTGACATCAATACGGCATTGGCCAATGGTGCGGTGACCTTCAAGCCGGACCCAGACCAGAACTACCTCAACCAGAGTGGGCTGGTAACAATCAACGCAACGCTCGATGACGGCGGTAACAATGGTCTTATCGATCCAGCTGATCCGAACACTGCACAGACTAACCAGACGACTTTCACGATTAAGGTGACAGAAGTAAACGACGCGCCTATCGCGACAGACGTTGATTTAGGCTCGATTGCTGAGGATGGTCAGATAGTCATTGTTGAAGGTGATTTGATTGCAGCAAGTTCTGACCCTGAGAACCATAATCTCACGGTAACAGGCGTCACTCTGACTCAGGGACAGGGGCAGTTAACGCGCTTTGAAAATGCTGGTGGCGCTGATAATGCAGCGATTACCGGTCCATTCTGGCTATTTGTCGCTGACAACGATTTTAACGGCGATGTTAAATTCAATTACTCCATTATCGATGATGGCACAACCAATGGCGTGGATGATTTTAAAACCGACAGTGCTGAAATTAGCCTTGAAGTTACCGAAGTGAATGATCAGCCAGTCGCGGCGGATATTGACTTAGGTAAAATGCTTGAAGAAGGTCAATTGATCATCAAAGAAGAGGACTTGATAGCGGCGACCACGGACCCAGACAATGACGCAATTACTGTGACCAGTTTGGTGCTCGATCAAGGCCAGGGAACGCTGCAACGCTTCGAAAACGTGGGTGGTGCTGATGATGCTACGATTACGGGCCCATATTGGGTGTTTACCGCAGCGGATGAATATAACGGCGACGTTAAATTCACTTATAGCGTTGAGGATGACGGCACGACAAACGGTGTCGATGATTTCTTAACTGACAGTGCTGAAATCAGCGTTGTGGTGACGGAAGTGAATGATAAGCCGGATGCAACGGATATCGATTTAGGCACCATCCTTGAAGAAGGTCAGCTGATCATCAAAGAAGAGGATTTGATAGCAGCGACGACAGACCCAGAAAATGACACGATTACCGTGACCAATCTGGTGCTCGATCAAGGTCAAGGCACACTACAACGCTTCGAAAACGTGGGTGGTGCGGATGATCCTACGATTACTGGCCCATATTGGGTATTTACCGCAGCAGATGAATACAACGGTGATGTTAAGTTTACTTATACGGTAGAGGATGACGGGACGACGAATGGCGTTAATGACTTCCTAACAGATACCGCTGAAATCACTGCCGTAGTGCAAGGTGTGAACGATACTCCTGTTGTTAATGGTGACAGTGTCACAACTCTAATTGATGAAGACGCAGGACAACTGCTTAGTGGTATTAATGTCAGTGACCCTGATTATGTCGATAGCTTTGCTAATGACTTGATGACAGTAACACTGACCGTTGATTACGGAACGCTTTCAGTATCACTACCTGCTGGTACTAGTGTGACCGTTAATGGTGACAATAGTGGTTCGGTGACGTTAGTCGGGACGCTGAGCGATCTGAATGCCTTGATTGACACACCGACCAGCCCGAATGGGGTTTACCTTGATGCAAGCTTGGCTCCAACCAACAATATCGGCTTAGAGGTCACTGCCAAAGACAGTGGTAATCCTTCTGGTATTGCCATTGAAACTGCACCTGTTGTTTATAACATTGCGGTGACGCCAGTAGCGAATGCGCCAAGCCTAACGATTGATCCGGCGTCTAACTACGTAAGAAACATCACTGCGAGCCAGTCGGTGAGTAATAGTGGTGTTCCTTTGGTTGGCATTATCGCAGCTCTAACAGACGTTACTGAAGAGTTAACGCTACATATCAGTGATGTGCCTGCGGGTGCTCAAATCACCAGTGACGTCGGATCCGTAACGGATCTTGGTGGTGGGGTATGGATGGCGACCGCTGATGCAATTGAAAGTTTGCAAGTGGTTGGGCTTTCTCAAACTCCAGGTAGCTACACGCTTAAAGTTGAGGCGGTTTCTGAAGAGCTAGATAACAACGATACAGCCACGTCGGCGGCAATCGACCTAAATGTGAATATTGTGTCGAATGCGGTCGATATTAATTTGGCTGGTGAGACCGATGATGTGCAGTTACTGGCTGGGGCTAATGCAACAGATCTAACGGCGGGCTCAGGTAATGACCGACTTGAAGGCGGAGCAGGTGATGACACCCTTGTTGGCGGTGATGGCAACGATACGCTCATTGGTGGCGGCGGTTCGGATATCTTGACCGGTGGTGATGGTATGGATTCATTTGTTTGGCTGAACATTGAGGATGGTGTCGAAGATACGATCACTGACTTCAACTTAGCCGAAGGTGACCAGATTGACCTACGTGAGGTATTACCTGAATTGAAAGACGCGAATGTGAATATGGCGACATTGCTTCAGCATGTTGATGCCAAGTTAGAAGGGAATGATGTTGAGTTAACCATTAACCCTGATGGCTTAGGTACAACAGAGCAAGTGATTGTGGTTGAAGACCTCGCGCCTCAGTTGACGTTAAGCGGCACCATGCCGTCAGATATTCTGGATGCACTCGTGCAGCAGAATGTTATTACTCATGGTTAGTTTCCGCTCTTGATAAGCTCGATAGTGAGAGCGAATTAAAATAATGAAATAGGCCAGCAATGCTGGCCTATTTTTTATCTAGAAGACTATTTAAGAGAGTTGTGAATCAGGAACTCTTCTTCAACGCCTTTCAGTTTCATCTCATCCATAATGAAGTTCACAGTGTTCAACAAACGTTGCTCACCTTTGGGAATTAGATAACCGAATTGGCTGTTGGTAAACGGTGTTTCACAGCGAGCCGCTTCAAGGCGCTCGTCGGTCACCTGGTAGAATAGGCCTTCCGGAGTTTCGGTTACCATCACATCAACTTTGCCTTCCGCAACGGCTTGCGGCACATCTAAGTTATTCTCGTAGCGTGTGAAGCTTGCGTCCTGCAAGTTGGCATCTGCAAACATCTCGTTAGTGCCACCGATGTTTACGCCAACACGTACCGAAGATAGGTTTACTTTCTCAATGCTGTTGTACTGTTCTGCCTTGCCTTTAGCGACCAAGAAACACTTACCAAAGGTCATATAGCCTTGAGTTTGCTCTGCACTCAGTTGGCGCTGCATTTTGCGCGTGATACCACCCATCGCAATATCATATTTATCGTTATCAAGATCCGTAATGAGATCTTTCCATGTGGTACGAACGATCTGTAACTCTACGCCTAATTGCTCTGCAATGTGCTGTGCGACGTCGATGTCATAGCCTGAGTAGCTTTTACCATCGAAGTAAGAAAATGGCTTGTAGTCGCCCGTAGTACCGACACGTAGCGTGCCTGATTTTTGAATGTCTTCGAGTTGGTCAGCTTGTGCTGCTCCCGATAGTGCAAGTGCCATAGAAGCAAGCAATAGTGATGTTTTTGTCATTGTAATTATCTGTTGTGTTTGTAGTAGTAATCAAAGTAACAGAAACAATCTGAGAAAGAGATCAAACCATTAGAAATGGTCGTAATTGGATGAAAATCGATTGAATTTGTCGTTATGAGCGTGGAGGGATATATTTCTGACCGCCGTTCAGCCTTCATGAACAGTGCATAATAAAAAGCCCATGCTGTCGAGGGAAAGCATGGGCGTTTCTTTACTCGAAGTATCGGTTAACTCAGTCGCTTGCTATTAAATAGACTATTTAGCAGCGGCTTCATTGTTTAACTTTTTTGCAGGGCCTTTAGAAGCGTTAACAAGCAAGATACCAACGGTTAGAACCATCGAACCACAGAGCAAGAACAACAAGCGTCCTGTCGGTTCATTTGGAATCAGGGCCATCGCTAGGATACCGAAACCTGCTGTGCTGATAAGCTTACCAAGCATTGAACGCTGTTTAGTATCTAGGTTTTGTTGCTCTTCACCTTCTGCCACCAATGGTGTGTTCCAGTTAGTGAATAGCTGTTCAACTTCTTTCTCACGTTCTGGTGATAGGCCACGGTAGAACTTGGTCGTTAGGATGAAGAAGCCACCAGTGAACACAACGTGTGCTGCCAGGCTCAATCCAACTTTCAGGTCAGCCCACTCACGACCAGTTAGTGCTTGTTCCATACCGAATAGGTTCTCAATGTCTTCCGCTTGCAGTGAGATACCGAAGATGTAAGAAACGAAACCACCAACGATAAGTGTTGCCCAACCAGCCCAGTCTGGCGTCTTACGAATCCACATACCAAGTAGAACAGGGATTAGCATTGGGAAGCCGATCAGAGCGCCAACGTTAAGTACGATGTCGAATAGACTTAGGTGACGTAGCGAGTTAATGAATAGACCGATACCGATGATGATGAAGCCCATCATGATAGTAGTCAGCTTACTTACTACAACCAGCTCTTTTTGCGAAGCGTGTGGACGCACGATTGGGCTGTAGAAGTTCATCACGAAGATACCAGCGTTACGGTTTAGACCAGAGTCCATTGAAGACATAGTCGCCGCGAACATTGCTGACATAAGTAGACCCACCATACCTGCAGGCATTACGTTTTGTACGAATGCTAGGTAAGCTGCGTCGCCGCCTACTGAACCATATTGGTCAGCGAAGTCAGGCATGAATGCTGCTACGTACCATGGTGGTAGGAACCAGATTAGTGGACCAACGACCATTAGGACACATGCAAGACCAGCTGCTTTACGCGCGTTTTCACTGTCTTTCGCACATAGGTAGCGGTATGCATTGATGCTGTTGTTCATAACACCGAACTGCTTAACGAAGATGAACACTACCCAAAGGATAAAGATGCTCACGTAGTTAAGGTTGTTACCCATCATGAAGTCGCCGTGGAAGTTGTCTACGATGTTTCCTAGACCGCCACCGTGGAAGTAAGCCGCAACCGCACAAGTGATAGTTACTGCCATGATGACCAACATCTGCATGAAGTCAGAGGCTACAACCGCCCATGAACCGCCTGTTACAGCCATTAGCATCAGTACCAGGCCAGTAACAACGATGGTTGCTTCCATTGGGATGTTGAATACTGCTGCCACGAAGATCGCTAGACCGTTTAGCCAAATACCAGCTGAGATCAAGCTGTCTGGCATACCAGCCCAAGTGAAGAACTGCTCTGAAGTCTTACCGAAGCGTTGACGAATCGCTTCAATCGCCGTTACTACACGTAGCTGACGGAACTTCGGTGCGAAGTAGAGGTAGTTCATGAAGTAGCCAAATGCGTTGGCTAAGAATAGGATTACAACAACGAAACCGTCGTTGAACGCGCGTCCTGCGGCACCTGTAAACGTCCATGCTGAAAACTGTGTCATGAAGGCAGTTGCACCAACCATCCACCACAACATTTTGCCGCCCCCTCTAAAGTAATCACTAGTCGACGTTGTGAACTTACGGAACATCCAACCAATAGCGATCAAAAAGAAGAAGTAGGCGAGAACAACAAAAGTATCAATAGTCATCTTTTCAGCCTTTTAAATATCATAATTAACTGGGCTTAGATTAACGCGTACAAAGTTTTATTTGTACTACAATATGCCTTTAGTATGATCCAGGTCGCATTGATTTTTATTCATTTAGCAAGTCGCCTTCTAATGCACTGTTTTAAATAGGTTTAATTGGGTGTAGGTTGAGCTTTAGTTTAAGGGGAAACCATCTCTCCAGTTATTATATGTATGACAATATAACCTAAAGCCTGAAAAAGGAGAGCTCCTATAATATTTTAGTTATGCTCGTAACAACATTGTTACACTTTTCAATGATGTAGAGGATAGACAGAATCGATACAGTGATTCGCGTAACGTCTTTTTCTCTACTTTATATGTTTGTTTTTATTATTAATTTTAAATTTATTGCTTAGGTGGTCGTGCGGTTAACTCATCAATAGGTGAATTTACGTGAGCGTGACGAGATTCTCTGTGAATTGGCTGCCCGACGCGTTAGAACGAACCAATAACGACCGTTGTTTAGTTAATCATAGGCAGTAATGCGTATAAAAAACATAGCCCTTAAACGTGCTTTACATATTTGATCGAGTGAGTCGCATTGAAGCAGGGGAGGAGTCTTTTGTACGACAATATCAAGCTTGAATAATGGCAGTTTTAGCTGGGGAGATCTGTGGGTAGAAGGGCGATGTGCAGAGTTCAATGTTCAGTTAAACGCACTGCTACACGTTTGGTTGGCAAGCTGCTGATAGCAAAAAGCCCCACCGAAGTGAGGCTCTATTGCGAAGCTTAATGCTGATTAAGCGCTAACGTGGTCGACAGCATCACGTACTAGTTTACCTAGTTCGTCCCATTTACCTTCGTCAATCAGCTTAGTTGGAACCATCCAAGTACCGCCGCAAGCCAGTACAGAAGGGATAGATAGATACTCGTCAACATTCTTCAAGCTAACACCACCGGTTGGCATGAACTTAACTGGATAAACTGCCGTAAGTGCTTTAAGCATGCTTGTACCGCCTGAAGGCTCAGCAGGGAAGAACTTAAGTGTGCGTAGGCCCATTTCCATTGCTTGTTCAACTAGGCTTGGGTTGTTTACACCAGGAACGATAGCAACGCCTTTGTCGATACAGTATTGAACTGTGCGAGGGTTGAAACCTGGGCTAACAATGAAATCAACACCCGCTTCGATAGATGCGTCAACTTGCTCGTTAGTCAGTACAGTACCTGAACCGATAAGCATGTCTGGAAACTCTTTACGCATGATGCGAATCGCTTCGATTGCACATTCAGTACGTAGCGTGATTTCAGCACATGGCATGCCGTTTTCAACCAATGCTTTGCCTAGGGGGATAGCATCTTCAGCACGGTTGATTGCGATGACAGGGATAACTTTCAGGTTAGCTAGTTGTTCATTTAATGTAGTCATGAATTCTTTCTCACGTTAATTGTGGGCTTGCTTCAAATCAAGCAAACCCTTGATTAATAAATAAAGTACGTAATTATAGAGACAGATCAGGCGTCGCTTCTAGCGGAATGATCGCACCTTGATATTGAATTACAGTGCCTGCGACAATATGCCCGGCTAAAGCTGCATCGCGAGCACTACCACCATTTAAACGCTTAGCTAAAAAGCCAGCACTAAACGAATCGCCAGCAGCCGTTGTATCTACGATACGGTCTACTGGGTTCGGCGGAACATACTGAGCGCTCTGGCTCTCAACAACTAAGCAGTCTTTCGCACCACGTTTGATGATGATCTCTTTGACACCAGACTCAGACGTACGGGCTATGCATTGTTCAATGCTTGCATCACCGTATAACTCTTGCTCATCATCGAATGTAAGTAGCGCGGTGTCTGTGTACTTCAGCATTTTTAAATACCAAGAAATGGCTTCTTGTTGGCTTGTCCACAGTTTAGCGCGGTAGTTATTGTCGAAGAATACTTGACCACCTTGCGCTTTGAATTTGTCTAAGAAATTAAACAACTCAGTACGCCCATGTTCTGTCAAGATAGCGAGTGTAATACCACTCAGATAGACCGCATCAAAAGAGAATAGCTTATCAAGTAGAGCAGGAGTGCCGTCTTGATCAAACATGAACTTCGCTGCTGCATCGTTACGCCAATAATGGAAGCTGCGCTCACCAGTTTCATCGGTTTCGATGTAATAAAGCCCTGGCTGCTTGTGTTCAAGCTGAGCAATTAGGCTAGTATCAATACCTTCAGATTGCCACTTTTCTAACATATCGGCACTGAACGGATCAGAACCTAACGCAGTGACATAGCTTGTATTAATGTTTTGGTCTTTGGTTAAGCGTGACAGATAAAGTGCAGTATTTAGCGTGTCGCCACCGAAACTTTGCTTTAAGCCATCTTGTTTCTTTTGTAGCTCAACCATGCACTCGCCAATGACCGCGATGTTTAATGATTTCATGTACTTACCTTAGCAACTGAGGTTGCGCTAATGATTATTTTAAGAAGTCTTCACGTGCAGGGTTAAACATATCTAGCAGAATACTGTCTTGCTCTAATGCTACTGCGCCGTGCATTACATGTTTGCGAGCAAAGTAAGCGTCGCCTTCTTTTAGTACACGCTTCTCACCGTCAATTTCAGCTTCGAAACTACCGCGCACGACATAACCAATCTGGTCGTGAATTTCATGAGTATGAGGGTGGCCAATTGCGCCTTTGTCAAAACATAGGTGTACAGCCATCAGATCGTCAGTGTATGCAACGATTTTACGCTTGATACCGTCGCCTAGATTTTCCCAAGGTTGCTCATCATTAATGAAAAATGCGTTCATTGTATTTCTCCAAAACAGTTTTAATCTTTATGTGTCATTCAATTTACAGCCATCTTAATAGAATGAGTTTATTTGTAATACAATATATCTAAAATGTGTGATATTGATCAAGCAAGCTTTTTGGTATCTTAGGTATTTCAATAACTTACATTTCTTGTGGTGTTTGTTATTCACTTTAAACATCAATGGTTAGCTGGTTTTGTGTGATTGTGGTCATTATTTTAAGATGAATTTGTATGATTAAAGCTCTTATTGTATTACTTTATGTGGAGTTTAAGATTCAAATCGAAGTTTAAAATACAAAAACTCTTTAATGAGGGTGACAAAGAAAATGACTATACAACCGATATTGTTGACGGATGCTGAAATTGAAGCGCTTCATTTAGAAGTTGGTCGTACAAGCCTAATGGGGAAGACGATAGCGACTAACGTAAAAGAACTTGAAGCATTCATGCGCTTACCAATTGATGTTCCAGGACATGGTGAAGCAGGGGGGTACGAACATAACCGCCACAAACAAAACTACACATACATGAACCTAGCTGGTCGATTGTTTCTCATCACTAAAGAGCAGAAGTACGCGGATTTTGTTACCGAGTTGCTAGAGGTATACGCTGAAAAGTATCTGACGTTCAATTATCACGTACAGAAAAACACCAACCCAACAGGGCGTTTGTTTCACCAAATTCTAAACGAACACTGCTGGTTAATGTTTACAAGCCTAGCTTACTCTTGCGTGGCTTCTACAATGACACAAGAGCAACGTGACAACATTGAGTCACGTATTTTTGAACCAATGCTAGAAATGTTTACGGTGAAGTATGCGCATGATTTTGACCGCATTCATAATCACGGTATCTGGGCAGTAGCAGCTGTTGGTATCTGTGGCCTAGCACTAGGTAAGCGTGAGTACCTAGAGATGTCGGTATATGGTCTTGATCGTAACGACACTGGTGGTTTCCTAGCGCAAATCTCTCAACTGTTCGCACCTTCTGGTTACTACATGGAAGGTCCTTACTACCACCGCTACGCTATTCGTCCAACTTGTGTGTTCGCTGAAGTGGTTCACCGCCATATGCCAGAAGTAGATATCTACAACTACAAAGACGGCGTGATTGGTAACACAGTGCAGGCGATGCTTGCGACTGCTTACCCTAACGGTGAATTCCCAGCACTGAACGATGCATCTCGTACGATGGGCATCACAGATATGGGTGTTCAAGTTGCCGTAAGTGTTTACAGCAAGCACTACGCAGTGGATGGAAAGGTAGATGAAAACATCCTAGGTATGGCGAAGATTCAAGATGCAGTATGGATGCACGGCTGTGGTCTTGAGTTATCTAAAGCTTATGAAGCCGCAAGCGCTGAAAAAGAAATCGGCATGCCTTTCTGGCCAAGTGTTGAGTTGAACGAAGGTCCAGAAGGTCACAACGGTGCTCAAGGCTTCATCCGTATGCAAGACAACAAAGGCGATGTGTCTCAACTTGTGATGAACTACGGCCAACACGGTATGGGCCACGGCAACTTCGATACACTAGGTATTACCTTCTTCAACCGTGGTCAAGAAGTGCTACGTGAATACGGCTTCTGTCGTTGGGTGAACGTTGAGCCAAAATTCGGTGGCCGTTACCTAGACGAAAACAAGTCTTATGCACGTCAAACTATCGCTCACAATGCGGTAACGATTGATGAAAAATGTCAGAACAACTTTGATGTTGAGCGCGCAGACTCTGTTCACGGCTTGCCTCACTTCTTCAAAGTAGAAGACCAAAAAATCAATGGTATGAGTGCGTTTGCGAACGATCACTACGATGGTTTTGACATGCAACGCAGTGTGTTCATGCTAAACCTTGAAGGTCTAGAATCTCCGCTACTATTAGACCTGTACCACTTAGATTCAGAGAAAGGCGAGCACCAATACGACTACTCTCACCAGTATGAAGGTCAGATTGTTCGTACAAACTTCAATTACCAAACCAACAAAGAGCTACACACGCTAGGCGGCGACTTCGGTTACCAACACCTATGGAATGTAGCAAGTGGTGAAGCGAACGAAACAGCACTAGTGAGCTGGCTGCAAAACAACACTTACTACACATGGTTAGGTACAAGCTCGAACGACAATGGTGAAGTTATCTTTACTCGTTCTGGCGCGAATGACCCAAGCTTCAACTTGCGTTCTGAGCCTGCGTTTATTCTGCGTAGCAAAGGCGAAACAACGCTGTTTGCTTCAGCTCTAGAAACGCACGGTTACTTCAACGAAGAGTTTGAGCAATCAGTGAACGCTCGTGGTCAAGTACAAGACATCAAAGTACTGGCGCACAACAACATAGGTTCTGTTGTTGAAATTGAAACGAATACCTCTCGTGTCACAGTCATGATCAGCAACAAGCTGGGTGCAACTGACACTACTGAACACAAAGTCGAATTAAATGGCAAAACGTACAGCTGGACAGGTTTCTACTCTCTAGAAGAGAACCTAATCGACTCAACTTCAGCTGGTCAGGAGAAATAAGAATGAGCTATCAACCACTTTTACTGAACTTTGAAGAAGCAGCAGAGCTTCGTAAAGAACTTGGCAAGGATAGCCTATTAGGAAAAGCACTGACTCGCGACATCAACCAAACTGACGCTTACATGGCAGAAGTGGGCATTGAAGTTCCGGGACACGGCGAGGGCGGCGGTTATGAACATAACCGTCATAAGCAGAACTACATCCATATGGATCTAGCGGGTCGTCTATTCCTTATCACAGAAGAGACAAAATACCGTGACTACATCGTGGATATGCTAACGGCTTACGCGAAGGTGTACCCATCGCTAGAGAGCAACACTAGCCGTGACTCAAACCCGCCGGGTAAGATCTTCCACCAAACACTGAACGAAAACATGTGGATGCTATACGCTTCGTGCGCATACAGCTGTGTTTACCACACGATTTCTGAAGATGAAAAAACGCTGATTGAAAACGACCTATTCAAGCAGATGATCGAGCTGTTCGTTGTAACATACGGCCACGACTTCGACATCGTACACAACCACGGTCTGTGGGCAGTAGCTGCTGTAGGTATCTGTGGCTACGCAATCAACGATCAAGAATCGGTAAATAAAGCACTTTACGGCCTTAAGCTAGACAAAGTGAGCGGCGGTTTCCTAGCTCAGCTAGACCAACTGTTCTCGCCAGACGGCTACTACATGGAAGGTCCGTACTACCACCGTTTCTCACTGCGTCCAATTTACTTGTTCGCAGAGGCAATCGAGCGTCGTCAACCTGAGCTTGGTATTTACGAATTCAACGATTCAGTAATCAAGACAACTTCTTACGCGGTATTTAAGACGGCATTCCCAGACGGTACGCTACCAGCACTGAACGATTCATCGAAGACGATTTCTATCAACGATGAAGGCGTGATCATGGCAACATCTGTGTGTTACCACCGCTACGAGCAAACTGAAACGCTACTGGGCATGGCTGATCACCAGCAAGACGTATGGGTTCATATCTCAGGTAAAACACTATCAAACGCGGTTGAAGCGGCCGACGAAATCAAGCCATTCAACTGGGGTAGCCTGTTCGTGACTGACGGCCCAGAAGGTGAGAAAGGCGGCGTGAGCATCCTTCGTCACCGTGATGAGCAAGATGACGACACAATGGCGTTAATCTGGTTTGGTCAGCACGGCAGCGACCACCAATACCACTCTGCGCTAGACCACGGTCACTACGATGGCCTACACCTAAGCGTGTTCAACCGCGGTCACGAAGTACTGCACGATTACGGCTTTGGTCGCTGGGTAAACGTTGAGCCTAAATTTGGCGGTCGTTACATCCCAGAGAACAAGTCTTACTGCAAGCAGACTGTGGCACACAACACAGTAACAGTTGACCAAAAAACTCAAAACAACTTCGACACGGCCCTGGCTGAATCTAAGTTTGGTCAGAAGCACTTCTTTGTGGCAGACGATCAGTCTCTACAAGGCATGAGCGGCACAATCTCTGAGTACTACACAGGTGTAGATATGCAGCGTAGTGTCATTCTTGCTGAGCTTCCTGAATTTGAAAAGCCGCTAGTGATTGATGTGTACCGTATCGAAGCAGATGCTGAGCACCAGTACGACCTACCAGTCCACCACTCTGGCCAAATCATCCGTACTGACTTCGATTACAAGGTTGAAAGCACGCTTAAGCCACTTGGCGAAGACAACGGTTACCAACACCTTTGGAACGTGGCTTCAGGTAAAGTGAATGAAGAGGGCTCTTTAGTAAGCTGGCTGCATGACAGCAGTTACTACAGCCTAGTAACCAGCGCTAATGCGGGCAGTGAAGTTATCTTTGCTCGCACTGGTGCTAACGATCCAGACTTCAATCTTAAGAGTGAGCCTGCGCTTATCTTACGTCAGTCTGGTCAAAACCATGTGTTTGCTTCTGTATTGGAAACGCACGGTTACTTTAACGAGTCTATTGAAGCCTCTGTAGGTGCTCGTGGGCTAGTTAAGTCAGTGTCTGTTGTAGGTCATAACAGTGTCGGGACTGTTGTGTGCATTCAAACGACGTCTGGCAACACTTACCACTACGGTATTTCAAACCAAGCTGAAGACGCACAGCAAGCGACTCATACTGTTGAGTTCGCTGGTGAGACATACTCGTGGGAAGGATCATTTGCTCAACTGTAAATGGTCTACACATATCATTTGATCATGGTATGTGTTGATGTGGTGCTTTGCGGGAACGAAGTGCCATGTCATTTTCAGTTTTAAAAAGTAATGACACTTTTGAAGCTGAAATTTATGTCGATGACAAAGAATATCGGAAATAAGTCAAACCGAGCAGCTCGTTACGAGTTGCTCGGTTTTTTTGTACGTGAGTTTCGCTGCAAGGATACGTGTTAGATAGCGTGAGCTTGGAGTCCGCGCCCGGGGAGCACACAGCAAGTGTCGTTTATCAGAGCCTATACTTATTCTATCTATGACATGGTGATGACGTAGTAAAAGCCAATAAGTAATACAATTGGTGGCTATCTTAGTATTGAACATGAATACTAGAACCTTGACGAACTAGTGAAATACTAGAGTGAGAGGTTGTGTTTCGCTTTTGAAATTAGCTTCATCTAAATGGATTTCAACGTATCAGATTAGCCAAAGACAGCTTGTCATCCATGGCTACTATAGATACATAGTCTATACGCTAAGGTTGAATGTATAAGGGGGTTAGCGGAGTAACTATCGATTTGTTTGATCGTTGCAGGGCAAAACCTATCGCCGTGGATTATATCAAGTCGATTCCCTGATTTATGGTGGTATTCGTATATGAAATTCATGCGCTGGATCACTAATAGGAGCTCTAAAACGGTTGCCTTAAGAGCTGTGGCTAGTTACTATAATGAGTATATAATCATACAATAACATATTTGGAGTTAAGCATGACTAAACCTGTAATTGGTTTCATTGGCCTAGGTCTTATGGGCGGAAACATGGTTGAGAACTTACAAACTCGTGGTTACCACGTAAACGTAATGGATCTAAGTGAAGAAGCTATGGCTCGCGTTACAGATCGTGGTAATGCTACAGCGTTCACTTCAGCAAAAGAGCTTGCAGCTGCAAGTGACATCGTTCAGTTCTGTCTAACAACTTCAGCTGTTGTCGAGAAAATTGTTTACGGTGAAGATGGTGTTCTAGCGGGTATCAAAGAAGGCGCAGTTGTTGTTGACTTCGGTACGTCAATTCCAGCATCTACTCGTAAGATTGGTGAAGATCTAGCAGCTAAAGGCGCAGGCATGATCGATGCGCCTCTAGGTCGCACTCCAGCACACGCTAAAGATGGTCTGTTGAACATCATGGCTGCGGGTGACATGGATACTTTCAACAAAGTTAAGCCTGTTCTTGATGAGCAAGGCGAAAACGTATTCCACCTAGGTGCTTTAGGTTCTGGTCACGTGACTAAGCTTGTGAACAACTTCATGGGCATGACAACGGTTGCTACTATGTCTCAAGCTTTTGCTGTCGCTCAACGCGCTGGTGTTGATGGTCAACAACTGTTTGACATTATGTCTGCAGGCCCGTCTAACTCTCCGTTCATGCAGTTCTGTAAGTTCTACGCGGTAGACGGTGAAGAGAAGCTAGGTTTCTCTGTTGCAAATGCGAACAAAGACCTTGGTTACTTCCTAGAGATGGTTTCGGACCTAGGTACTGAATCTCTAATTGCCGAAGGTACTTCTAAGAGCCTACAAGCTGCTGTTGATGCTGGTCTTGGTCAAAACGACGTGCCAGTTATCTTCGATTACTTCGCTAAATTAGAGAAGTAGGCTCAAGGCGTTAATGGTGTCAGTTAGGTCTAAGAGTTTTTGATCTGATTAGTAATTCACCAACGCTAGCCCCAAGATTATTAGAACAAGCCCACTCATTTGAGTGGGCTTTTTAGTATCTGGTCTATTTTTATGTAACTGACTTCGAATATGGCTCCTTTCGTGTGTGATTGTTTTTGTGAGCGATAGCTTTCGCGAGGCACAGCTTTTACCAGTGGTTAGTATGTAACGATTTTCGAATGGTTTGGCTGTGTGAATGGTGTTGGAGGGGGAGAGTTGTATCGATGTTCTGGTTTCTAAGTGGCTTTGTTGTTATCAGGGGCAAGGTATAGGAACGAGTCTGCCAGACTATCTGCGAAGGGCATCGTTCGCTCTGAAGCGAGGCTATTAGATTGAGTGCTACCTACAGTCCATTGATGAAGGCAAGTCAGCCACTATCTAACAAAACGGTTAACCGAATATGACTGCTAGCTGGCTCATCGAATGTGTTGGTATGGCGTGGTGAGAGAGGAAAGATAGGGGAGGACGCTGAACGCCAATCGCCACATCTATCGTGTAAAGGACAAACGTGGCTTGTTGCGACAACTTACTTGAGCGTTTAATCGTACATTAATTTATCGGCTTTACTGGCGTTGAACTCTCGCAAAGATTTACGAGCGAGGTGCCTAAACGGCAGCGCTTTGATTATTTCTTCGAAAGGTTGAATTGCAAACGCCCAAAAAATCGAACCATCAAAACCCAAAATGATGAGAGCACACAAAGGAATTGAGATAACCCATTGGCCTGTGAAGTTGATTTTGAATACGTCGGTGGTATGTCCTAAGGCTCTCAATACATGGCCATGAACGGTGTTGTAACCACGTACTATTGGTAAGAATATATAAAGAGGCGCGATTACCGCGAGTGCGTGATAGGTCGATGCATCAAGGTCGGGGTAAATGTCACCAATGACGAAGCTTAAGCCTGCAAACATCAGTGCGCAAACAACGGAAATTCCGACAGCAACATCAATACTGGTGTCCACATTTTTGGCCAAATCATCCATTTTTTTGGAGCCTATCGCTTGGCTAATGGTAATGGCTGAAGAGTGGGCCCAGGCGGTGATAAATTGGGTTCCTGCGCGTAGCCATGGCATGACCAAGGTGATTGCTACATAAGCATTGATGTTGAGCTGTGAGTACAGTAATTGATAGATCGTCGCACCGATAGACAGCATGGTGACATTGGCGGCGACTGGAAATATCTCAATGAAGTGACGACGGATGTTAGTGATGAACTCGGACTTTTCAGTGTCTAATTTAAGTGACACCGATGAATCGTAATGCACACAGAGCGCTAGGTAGATAAGTCGAATAATGATCGCGATAAGGCTGCCCAGCGCAGCACCTTGTACACCAATACCGTCAAAGTTCGAGAAGCCATGTATCAGAACATAAGAGAGCACTGCGTTAATTGGTAACTCAATTAAGTAACCTTTAAACGGAACCTTGGTTCTGCCCAATCCGTTAAAGAGGGCAATGACTACCTGAGTTAACGCTGTAAAAATCACGAGGTATTTGGATATATTCAAATAGTGACTGATTTCAAGATGCAGCGATTTGTCGTCGGTTAAGGCTTGAATCAAAGGTTGTTCAAAAAAGGTAAGCAGCAACCAAAACATGGATGCGACGGCTAAGTTGATGAACAGACCAGCCCAAAATGCTTTGGATAACGAAGATGTGATTCCAGATCCAACCGCGCGGCTAAGAACTAGCTGTGTACCATTTGCCAACGCCATTTGAATGCCCAACACAAACGCGATAATGGTGGTGGCGATGCCCATGGCCGCAAGAGGAATTTCACCAAGCGGTGAGACCAATAGCGTGTCGATCATCAACATCGACTGCATCAAGAGGGCGTTTAAGGCTAAGGGCCAAGCTAACGAAAAGTTCTTTCTAACGTACGATTTGGAAGACACAAGCTATACCTTGTTGATTCAGCGAGAGTGTAATGGGTAAAGGTAAATGAGTGTACCGGACTACTAGTACACTCTGGTTAAGTGATGCTATCGGCCATCAGAGGTTGAATAAGTGGCGTCAGAATTATGTGTGTCCATGTTACGCGCTTGCCAGTGAAGCTCTTGAAAGCATTTGGTTTTCATCATCAAGTAGAATGGCTGATGCAATACGTGCCTGTTTTGCATTGCCAGACATGATCGCGTCGTAAATCGCTTTGTGTTCTTCTAAACAAAAGCGTCCACCTACTGCAGAATGATCGATAAACTGCTTAAAGATCGTCGATAAAATATTGGCGAACGGTATGTAAAACTGATTCCCTGTTGATAAGAAAATAGTTTGATGAAACAAGTGATCGTTGGTTGTCCATTCTTCATAATCAAAGCTGTTAGCCGCTAGGGTCATTTTCTGAAACAGAATAGACAGTTCTTTGCGTTGCTCTACGGTCGCATTAGTTGCAGCCAGTGCACATGCTTCTGGATCAATGGCTTTTCTTAGACCAAGGAATTGAGACAGAAAGGGTTTAGTGTCTTCTAGGTCTTGAATCCAATAGAGTAATTGAGGGTCTAGGAAGTGCCAATGAGAGCGCGGCTTTATATGGGTACCGACTTTGGGTTTGGACTCGATAAGCCCCTTTGCTGACAGTAGCTTGGTCGATTCTCTTAGTGCCGTTCGGCTGACACCGAAAACTTCACATAATTCTATCTCGCTGGGTAGCTTTTCGTTTTCCTTTATCTCACCAGATAGGATCTTTCGCGCGATTTGTCGGGCGACTTGAACATGAATTCGGCGGCTTGAATCTTCCACCAATGAAAATATAGCCATATAACCACCTGAGGCTGATGTTTTAATATAGAAGTCGGGAAATACTCGGCCTAGGTGCTTGTTAGACGTTGTTAGTGAAGGCAGTGATTTTGTTCATTATGGTCCGCCTTGTCGCTTTGTAACGACACCTGTACCTCATACTTAATTCAATAAATAATACAATAGCATGTTTTCTGTTCAAGCGGATTAAGGTCAAAATGCTGTGTGAGTGTGCTTTATGGGATGATTAAGGACTGTTTTGTGACAACTCGCATAGAATTGGTGGGCGTAATAAGAACCATTTGTATGCATTAATCGTGTGTTATTCGGATGTGATTTAGTTAGAGTGAAGTGGCTAAGAGCGGAAAAGCCAGAGACTATAAGGGAGTTCACGTAATTTACGACTTGATTTGGTGCATTATACTTTCAGTGCTATAGTGCGATTTAAATAATACATATCAAATAAGTAATTAAACACATGGCAGGCACTTTTAATTCTATTTCAGGCTCTAAGCGAAGCCTTCATGTGCAAGTTGCACGTGAAATCGCTCGTGGTATCTTGTCGGGTGATTTACCTCAAGGGTCCATTATTCCTGGCGAGATGGCTCTGTGTGAGCAGTTTGGCATTAGTAGAACAGCATTACGAGAAGCGGTTAAGCTTCTGACTTCAAAAGGTCTGCTAGAATCTCGTCCTAAGATTGGTACACGTGTTGTTGACCGTGCATTCTGGAACTTTCTAGATCCTCAGCTTATTGAATGGATGGACGGCTTAGCTGACACAGACCAGTTTTGTCATCAATTCTTAGGCTTGCGTCGTGCGATCGAGCCAGAGGCTTGTGCATTAGCTGCGACTTTTGCAACGGCGGAGCAACGTATTGAATTATCAGAAATCTTCCAAGAAATGGTTGAGATTTCTAGTGAAGAAACGCTTGATAAAGAGCGTTGGTTAGATATCGATACTAAGTTCCATAGCTTGATTTTCAATGCAACAGGTAATGACTTCTACTTACCGTTTGGCAATATTTTAACAACGATGTTTGTTAACTTTATTGCGCACTCTTCGGAAGAAGGAAGTACATGTATCAACGAGCACCGTGCAATTTACGAAGCAATTATGGCTGGAAACAGCGATAAAGCGCGTCAAGCGTCAGCGAGTCATTTACAAGAATCAAACCACCGACTGGCTGCAACAAGCTAGTCTATTTGCACATTATGTGCTCTGATTTTCTTTCCAAAAGCACGCATCTCGCGTGCTTTTTTTGTATCTAAAAACCTCGTTTTAATCACTGGTGACCATCTATCGCATCATCATGTAATGTTTGTTGCTCCGTTCTCACAATGAGCGTAAAAATCTACTCGCAATCGCACCTTTAAGTTATATAATAATACTAATTAAATCTGTGCGAGTGTGACCATGCCCCATTCTTTATTGCCAAACATTCTTCAATTCATTGGGCAAATTGACCCATTCGACAAAATACCCAAAGAAGCACTTCGTGAGCTAGCCGCTAATGTTCAGATTACTTATCTCGGTAAAGGAGATGTGGTGAATCTGTGCGAATCAGGTAAGGAGAAATCTCTCTATATCATTCGTATGGGGTCGATGGAGCAGAGAAAGTCTGATGGGGTGCTGCGTGCGCGTTTGGGTAGTGAGGACCTATTTGGTTTTACGTTCTTAGATTCAGAAGTCAACGATGAAAAGGGCTATAGAGCTGTAGCGATAGAAAATACGTTGCTCTATGTTATCCCGCATTCTGCGCTCCAAACCTTGTTCAAATCGTTTCCAAGTTGTGCTGAACATTTTGCTTCACAAGCTCAGGTGCGCTTGAAATCTGCACTTGATGTGGTGTGGTCGAATAAAGAGAAAGGCTTGTTCATCCGTCGAGTTGAAGAGGTAGCAAGCGGGCAGGTAGCGGTTGTTAAGGCCGAACAGACGATTCAATCTGTAGCAGTAGAGATGCTCCATCAACGGTCTCCTTGCGCGGTGATCTATCAAGACGATACCATCGTTGGCCTAATCACAGATCGCGATATGACTAAGCGAGTCATCGCCCATGGCGTAAGCACTGATAGCCTGATTTCTGAGGTGATGACACACTCCCCACTTACTGTAAAACCAGACGACTTAGTGCTGCATGCGGCATCTATCATGATGCAATTTAATATCCGAAACCTACCGGTAGTAAAAGAGAACAAGGTGGTTGGGCTTCTAACGACATCCCACTTAGTGCAAAACCACCGTGTTCAGGCGATCTTCTTGATTGAGAAAATCAAATATGCGGGCAGTGTGAAAACTATGTCGTCTTTCACTTCAGAGCGACAAGCGATCTTTGAAGCGCTGGTGGAAGGTAAGGTAGCACCAGAAACGGTCGGCAAGGTAATGACCATGATTATGGATGCCTACACGCGTCGTTTAATCCAGATAGCGATTGATAAGTTGGGCCCGCCACCGTGTGATTTCTCTTGGATAGTGGCAGGTTCTCATGCGCGGAATGAAGTCCATATGTTGTCGGATCAAGACAGTGCGATTGTATTGGCAGACGATGCGACCGATAGCGATCGTATTTACTTCAAGCACTTAGCCATGATGGTGACCAATGGACTAGCCAGTTGTGATTACCCGCTGTGTCCGGGTAAGTTCATGGCGGCAACTCCAAAATGGTGTCAGCCACTAAGCGTGTGGAAGCACTACTACAAGAAGTGGGTGGCTAACCCAGAGTATGAGCGCTTGCTCAATATTAGTGTGTTCCTAGAGATTCGTACTATTTATGGCAATAGCGAATTTGAAGGCATTTTACGTGATGAACTTCATTCGAATATTCGCAGCAATCGTGAGTTTTTGAGCACTTTAGTCAAAGATGCGGTTAACACGAATCCGCCTTTGGGTATTTTCAATAGCTTGGTACTTGAGAAGTCGGGTGAAAATAAAAAAACGCTCAATGTGAAGAAGTACGCAATCAATCTTATTATCGATTTGGCACGCATTTACGGGCTTGCTGTTGAGTGTGACCTATCGGCAACGGATGAGCGTTTTGCTGCTGCTAATGAGAAAGGGATGCTCAGTGATGATGCCTTTAAGAACATTCTTGGTGCGTATCAGTTCATTCTCTCTTTCCGATTTGGTCATCAGCTTGAAGCGTTGAAAAACGGAGAAGTACCAGATAACAACATCAATCCAGATAGTTTTGGTAGCTTTGAACGCAAGCACTTAAAAGATGCTTTCAGGATCATCGCGGATCTTCAAGAAGCCGCGAAAATCCGTTTCGGAGGGCGTTAATGAAAGCCTTGTTAAACTATTTTCATCCACTTGAGCGTATCAAACGCAAGCGTAAGCAGTATTTGAATACGGTTAAATTGCCACAAGCGTTGCACGATCTTGTTGAACAGCCTTGCCCTGAAATGACAGATTTAGCCAAAGACAGCGATTACATTGTATTGGATCTTGAAACCACGGGCTTAGACAGCGAACAAGATCTTATCTTGTCCATGGGATGGGTCGATGTGGTTAAAGGGCGAATTGATTTAGCTTCGGCCAAGCATATCTACCTCAATAACGATTCTCAGATTAATGCAGAAACGGCGGTAATCAATCATATTACTCCTCAAATGCTGGAAGAGGGCGCGTCAATTCATGATGCTATGCTTACATTCTTTGAAGCCGCAAAAGGCAAGATCATTGTCGCGCACGCCTGTGTGGTAGAAGAGAAGTTTATTAGTCAATACTTACTTCGCAGCTACGGTTTAAGAGCGCTGCCTTTACTCTGGCTAGATACCTTATGTATTGAAAAGAGTATGGAGAAAGCGATCAGTAATCACGAAGAGGTGGACCTAACGTTAGCTGGGACACGAGAAAGGTACGGGCTTCCTGAATACAATAGTCATAATGCGTTGGCAGATGCAGTCTCAACCGCCGAACTGTTTTTGGCCCAGCAGAAGCGTGTGGTCCCCAACGATGAAGTGACATTGGCCTTTTTGTATCGTATTAGCCACTAGCGCCATATAATTTACTCATAAAAAGCGACATCGATACCTATAAAAAAAGCCAGCAATTAATGAACTGACCCCCAATAGTTGGACACCAATTATTGGGGGTCTTTTTATGTCCAAATATAGCCGAGAGCTAAAATGTATCATTGCTAAGCAATACTTAGATGGCACGTCATCTCTCTACTTAGCAAAACAATATTCAATTTCTTCAAGACAGATACGGTATTGGGCTCAAGTCTTTGCCATTCATGGTACTGATTCATTTTTGCCAACTAACCATGCGGCTACTGCTCAGACA
>NZ_JAKEUW010000024.1:0-77398 GCF_022398115.1 Vibrio sp. Isolate22
TCGAGAAAAGGTAACTGCTTGGATAATGCGGTTGCTGAAAACTTTTTTGCTTTACTCAAAACAGAGATGTATCACAACCAAAGCTTTGAAGATGCAGATGCTCTGATAGAGCAAATTAAAGAATACATCGAGTACTACAATACCAAACGTATAAAAGTGAAACTAAAAGGCCTGACTCCGATAGAATATCGAACTCAGGCCTTGAAAGCCGCTTAACAGAAATGTCCAACTTTACGGGGTCACATCACAAGTAGGCTTTTGGTTTTTACTGGGTGGCTTTGCCTTTACTTATTAGCGAGATTAAAACGCTTCATCCACGATCTCTTTCAAGCGATCGTAAGGAACATACCCTGGTAATATTTTCCCATTCATCATCAGTGTTGGTGTGCCTGTTAAACCGAGTGCACTAAACGTTTGGTGGTTGGTTAGCAGTGTTTGGCTTTGGTCCGGCGTCGTTTCTAATTGTGCTTCTGTTCCAGTTTTCTTCGCGACTGCTTGCAGTGATGATTTGGTGTGAATGCCACTTTTCGCCATCAGTAATCTGTCGACTTCTGGGAATGCTTCTGGCTTATCCTTCCAAACTTTCATCGCATATAACGCTGCATTGGTATCAAGGCCGCTTACTTGTTGCTGTTTGAACGACAGGTACACATTGATAATCTTAATATCACTGTCTTCTGAGGCTAGTTGAACCAAGCCTTTTTCTAAGCGCTTACAGAATGGGCAGTTGTAGTCGGTAAAGTTAATGATCACCGACTTACCATCAGGGTTTCCGGTAATTGGATGAGCATCATTGTTGTATAGCCAATCATGGCTCTCTGCTTGAGCTTTCTTTGCTTGCGCTTGCCCAGCAACATACTGCTCTAAGCTGGTGTGTAGTCCCGAAATTGTAGAAGGGTTCTCTTTGAGGAATTGGTTGATCTCCTCAAGCTGCTGTACTTGCTCTTTGTTTAGTTCTGCGAAAGCGCTTGCACTCATCATCGAGCCTAAAATCAGTGTGCTAATCAGAAGTTTTTTCATGTTATTAATCTCAAATTCTTTTAATGGCGAGCGCCAATTGAGTTGCGCTCGCGCTAATGTTCTTTAGTTGGTTTAAATTGACCTAGTGGCCTGTTTTGCAGATAAGTTATGCAAAGTAAGTTCTTAGCCAAAGTCCGATTGGAGAAGTAACGCCCGTGGCGATACTGCTTATCTTTCCATCTTTGATGATGACAATACTTGGTGTGACATTGATGCCCCAACTTCTGCTGATCGAACCAGAAAGATCATTAATCACAGGGAAATCATACTCCTTGGCATCAATGAAACGTTGAACTCGTTCATCTGGCCCGGAGGACAAAGCAACAGAGACAACTTGATGTGAATCACTGAAGCGATTCACGGTCGGGCTCACCAGTTTGCAAGCACCGCACCAGGTAGCCCAAAAGTAGACAATCACTGGTTTGCCATTTTTACTGAGCTCAATAACGTCAATATCCTCACCTTGGATCGATTGACCCACGATTGGAATGGCATCTCCTTGAGGCATGTTTCTGCTGTGATAAAAATCCATGGCAAAAGAGACAACGCCCACGATTAAGATCATTGAGATGAGCTCTTTTCCCCACTTCTTAAGACGGCTCTGCTTTTTCACTTCGTGCTTTGCATAGCCACTTTCCGTTGTGCCAGTTGTATCTTTAGCGTTGGGAGTCTTCATTGATTACCTCGCTGCATCGATAGCTTGAACAACCGTGTCGCTGTCTAAAATCACGGGTAGAGGGATGCCTTGTTTGTAGCTTGGGCCGTAAACGATGTTAAATGGAACACCGAATCGCCCATTACTTTGCAGGTATTGGGTGACACTTTCGCTTGGTGTTGTCCAATCGCCCTTCATTAAAACAATGTCTTCTTGCTGTAGGTGGCTGTACACCGGATCTTGGAGAATTACACCGATCTTGTTTGCTTTACAGGTGATACACCACTCAGCCGTCACATCGACAAAGACCGTTTTACCTTCCTCAACTAACTGAGGAATTTGTTTAGCATCTAACTTCTGCCAAGGTAGGTCATCGACAATCGGGGTCGCCCAGTTATCAGCGGTCACGCTACCGATGATAAGCGCAGCACCAAACGTTAGAGTAGTGGTCGCCATGATAGGAATCAGTACTTTTCTGCCTAGTTTCATGCCAATCCAAATCAATACCGAAACAACAATAAACAAAGACAGCAGGATGGTCGGGAACTTACCGATGAATGGGGTCAGTAAGCTTGTTAACCATAAGCTGGTGATGAACATCATTAAGCCAAATACCAACTTAACTTTGAACATCCACGCGCCCGGTTTCGGCAGCAATTTGGTTAGGCTTGGGAACAGCGCAAAGATTAGCCAAGGTGCACTCATACCAATACCAAGTGCAATGAAGATAGCCCATAGTTCTTGGTAGCTTGCCCCAAGTGCATAAGCTACGGCGGTACCAAGGAATGGCGCGCTACACGGTGTTGCTAAGAGTGTGGCAAACATACCTTGAACGAAGTGACCCGAATGTGAATCGTCACCTTTGGTCGCCATCCAGGTGTTTAACCCTGAAGGCAGTCGGAACTCAAATAAACCCAATAGGTTAATTGAGAATAGCAAGGTGATGATCAACATGAACCCGATAAACCAAACGTTCTGGAATTGGATTCCCCAGCCAATCGCATTACCACCTACTTTTAGGAGTGTCATGCCAAGAGCTAGCAGTGCGAATGAAGTAATCACACCAGCAGCAGAAGCCAGGAACGAAAGTCGGATATGACGATGAGAGGCCCCTTGATTCTGAATGATGCTGTTTAGCTTCATTCCTAATACGGGTAACACGCATGGCATGATGTTGAGGATCAAACCACCAATTAAGGCGAAACCGATCATCGCAATAAAGCCGTTGTTGCTCTCTTGATAAGCGATTGGCTCTGAGCCTACTTTAGCTGTCATCTCTTCAGCAAAGTTGGTATCTGAGACAGTGACACTTACCGTGCGATCGGTTAGATCGACTTCACCAATCCAGTTGCTCACGTCAAATACAGCGGTCATGCTATTGTCGGTAATATGAACGGTAGGCTGAGAGAAGAAGTCGTCGATTACTTCTTCGCCGTCAATCAGTACCATAGGTTTATCCCAGCCGTCTTTACTCGTCAGCTGAGTGACCAATTGTTGTTTGCTTTTGTCCCAGTACAGGCCATTAACAGAAGTTCGATTAGCTTCGCGTGGAGACTGACTCATGCCCTGATTGAACAAAAACATGGCTTCTTCATCGAGTTCCAATGTTTGTGGATCAATCGGCAATTCAATGTCGTAATCGGTTAAAACACAGATATTGGTACATGACGGAAAGGTGAAAGACGCCTTGAATATTGCAGGCTTGGTGTTGTCTTTCAATGTGAGCGTAACTGGGAAACTGACATGCTTTTTATAGCCCAATGTCATTACATCTAGCTGCTCGTAATATTTAGGGATAGGCCAATGCCACTCTACTGATTCGATGTTGGTGGAACCTGACCAGTCCCAGCTTGGCGGGATGCCTCCTTCACCAGGGCTACGCCAATAGGTTTTCCAGTCTCCATCGAGCACGACATCGAGTACTGTCTGAATTTGAGAACCGTCATCGGATTGTTCCCCAGTCGACATCATTCGCATCTTTACAGGCGGGTGCTCAGGTACACTCAGCCAGCCGGTCGTTTGTGCCAGAGCTGTGAATGACGTCATTACCAGTAGGGCAGTGACTATAGTTTTCGCGCATGTACGCATGCAGAATGCCAAACAATCGGCAAACTTAGTTAGAAGTGTGTTGTACACAAATGTATCTCCAAAAAATAAATAAAAGGGTGTAATGGCCCGGTTATTTATTCTCTAAATATACAGTGCTTTAAGTGTAAGCGGTGCTTTGTTGGTCGAGCAGAGCGATGATTGTCTCTGGATAATCTCGATATGTGAGGTGGAAGGCTGAATGCTACAGCGATCAGAAGAATAAAAGGGATCAGCCAGCCAGTTTTAGGTGTTGCGAAGGTGAGCATTTTAGAGCTCAGGTCACAGGCACTCGAAGTTGGCGCAGACAGTGATTTAGATGCTTTTGATCCGAATACGCTGGAATAAAGCTCAGACATTTTTTCAGACGAAGCCATAGAGGCTTGCGGATCACTGCTTTCAGTACCAAGACGCGTTGATTGACTCATAGAATAGTTGGAAAACGTAACTTTATTTGCAGACAGCGTACTCGCCAGACAAGTTATGATAACCAGTCCGGTAAGGAAAAGCGCCCAAAGCGATTGCTTTTGTTGGCGGTTTTGGTGAGATAAAAAGAATCTAGGTGTGCTTAGCAAATCAATCAGTAATAGAGTCAGTTAGTATTGGGTCTTGGTCTTTAAATTGACGAACTATTTTTAATCACAGAGTTATCAAACAGCTCATTTCACGGCGGCTAGCTTAGATAACTTTGCTTCGTGCTACAAGTCATAAAACTGTCAAAGCCCAAAGGTGTATCATCACCAAACCTAGACGTTAAGGCACCGCGATTTGAGTTAAGTTCATAAGAATCTGATCTTTTTTAATATTTCTTTTTACGGTGTCGCTAATAAACGTTTGCGATGATTTCGGGTACAAAAAAGCCCAATCATTCACCTGGAATCTGATTGGGCTTGTTCAATTCTTATCTGTGGCTGCAGAAGCTTAGTATTCTAACTTCCTGCTTAGCCGTTTAGTGACTGCGGCGTGGGCCGTTACGCACTAGGTCTTTGCCGTTTTCAAATACTTCGTCAGTGATCCAACGAGCAAGTAGAACTTGGTGGCTGCTATTGAATACAGCAACAAAGTGACGACCGTCAGAGTTATTGGTTGCCATACCAACGCCTTCAACACCTTCTAGGCCTAAACCGCCAGCTTCTACCGAAATTAGGAATTGTTCTAGTTCTTCAAGCGTTTTAATTACATCAAGTTCGTTGTTCATTTTTTCATTCTCTTGCTGTAACCAATACCGGGTAATAAGGCGTTTCAAAGCATGCGCCTAAAGCCGATCTCAGTCGTTATTCTTTGTTGGATGCGTACTCTACAGGTCATGGAGAGGGATTGGAACTCTCAAATATTAGATACGGGCTGATATTTTGCGAAGTTTTAACACAACATACGTTTAAATGCTTGTTATCCATCTTCTTTTTACTACTATTTATAGGGTCAATTTAGACAGTAATAGGAATTAATATGATGAAGGTTTGGCGTTGTCTATTGTTAATGTTGACGTTTGTCGCATTCGGAAGTTTCGCGCAAAGTGTCGATAAGATAACACAAGTACAAGATCAGCTTATGCTTGATCTGGCAACATTAGAAACGGCGCATGATGCTGAGAAACCCTTTCTTGAAGATATTTTGAGACGTAAGAACCAAGGGCTACGTGAGGAGATTTTTACACAGCTCTCCTCTGACAAGAAGGAAGGGTTGGATGCCGTTCTGGCTCAGCAGGTTGAACTTTTACAAAAACTACTGACATTGAACGAAGATAAAATCGTTTCAATGAGTAAAGAAAACCGTTCGGCTGAAGGCGATGTTAAGAAGCGTCTTGAATTACGCATTCAGAAACGAATCGGAATGATGGACACCTACTACCAGCAGCTTGCGAAAACACTAGCATGGTCAAAAGAGCGTGGTGTCGACGTTACTGCATCGGAAGATACGCTGAAAAAGGCGCTAGTGTCTCGTTCTAAATACCTAACGAATGCGATTCTCTACACAGATACGCAGCGACAAGATTTAGAAGCACGCTTGTCGTTTGTTAATGAAGAAGAGAAAGCGACTATCAAGAAGGAGCTTGAACGCTTCAGTGAGCGCACGAGCGTGATGGTTGCGAGCTTAGAAGAGACAATCTCTCTGATGGAACCGTTTGGCGTCGACGTAACCTCATACAAGCGAGTGTTGCTGGCGACAACGGGAGACATTAACGCTGATGTGTTAGACGTTGATGTTGCATTGGAGCTTTTAGATGGCTGGCTTCGTTCATTTAGTGCGTGGGCATTCGAAAACACGCCATCATTCGTTGTTAAATTGGCTCTGTTCTTAGGTATTTTGTATGTAACACGTCTACTGTCGAATGTTGCGCGCAAGACCGTTCGTAAGAGCGTGTCACATTCTAAAATGGACTTCAGTGTATTGATGCAGGATTTCTTTGTGTCAATTGCATCGAAAGCAGTCGTGTTTATCGGTTTGCTTATCGCGCTGTCACAAATCGGCATAGAGCTAGCGCCACTGCTAACCGGTTTCGGTGTTGCCGGTGTAATCATTGGTTTCGCATTGCAAGATACACTATCTAACTTTGCGTCTGGTTTGATGATCTTGATCTACCGCCCGTACGATGTGGGTGACATGGTGAAAGTGGCTGGTGTTCAAGGCACGGTAAAAGACATGAGCCTTGTATCGACCACAGTACAGACTATTGATAACCAGCGCTTGGTGATTCCAAATAATAAAATTTGGGGTGATGTGATCAACAACATTACAGCAGAGCGTGTTCGACGTGTCGATATGGTATTTGGCATTGGTTACTCTGATGATATTGATAAGGCGAAAGCCGTATTAAATGAAATCATTGTTGCGCACCCTCTAGTGCTAAAAAAACCAGAGCACATGATCAAGCTACATACCTTGAACACATCTTCTGTAGATTTCGTGGTAAGGCCGTGGGTTAAGACCGACGATTACTGGGATGTATATTGGGATGTGACGGAAACCGTGAAGAAACGCTTCGACGAAGAAGGCATCACTATTCCGTTCCCTCAACGTGATGTGCATATATACAACCACGAAGAGAGCTAATCACTCATTGATTAACGTGACAATTAAATGGACGCTATTTCGGCGTCCATTTTTTTGTTGCCGTTATATCTTAAGCTTCATTCTGTTATCTCACTTCACCCGACTCAGAATTGCGTTATCATGGGGCTGGCTTAATCTTGATAGTTGAAATTGAATGGATGATTCACAGCAAAACCCGGATATTAAAAAAGCAACGGTAAGAAAAGCGCGACGAATCGAAAGCGTCATGAACTCTGCCATGTGGCACTTAACCCAGAGGGATATGACTGAGAGCGAGTTGACTGCGAAACTGAAAGTGAAAACGGACAATCAAGATTGGATTGACGAAACCTTAAGGAACTTGAAAGGTTACGGCTATCTAAAGTCAGATCAGGATTTTGCCGAGCAATTTGTTGAGCAAGCTTTCTTTGGCGAATTTGGCTCGCGATACATCGTTGAGAAGTTGAAGAAGAAAGGGCTAACAGATTCTGTTATTTCGGATGCGATTCATAAGGTATCTGCTGAGAAAAACATCGATGAACAAATGATTTTGATCGATCGAATCAATCATTACTATTCAGGCTTTACCATGAGCCGTGAAAAGCTTGTAGCGACACTGCAAAAACGTGGCTTCAGCTATCAACAAGTCAAAGTTGCTATCGATCAGCACCCACAAGCTCATGAGCTTAAGAGTAATATCCAACTCAAGGCCGAAAAAGCCGATTTGGAGAAAGAGGTGTTGAAATACGCGCGAAAAGGGAAGGGGTTGACTGCCATTCAGCAAGAGCTGAAACAGCGACAAATCGACACCAGCGAGTTATCAGCGTTAATCGATCGATTAATCAACGAAGAGCAACTGGATTTCTATTCGTCTTGTTTAGAACAATTACAGAAAAAGTCTTACGATCTTAATGACCATAAAGAGCGTTCTAAGGCTTATGCGATGCTCAGCCGCAAAGGTTTTTCATCTGATGAGATAAAGTTCGCGTTAAGTGAAGGTAACGAATAGCTAGTGACTAGATAAATCGAGTTAAATACATCTATCGAGTCGCGTCTCTATTTTCAGTAATTCCTAAGCCGTTACGCAATGCAAATTGAACTAGTTCATTGTGATTATTCAGGTTCATTAACCCAAGCATTCGGTACTTATGCGATTCGATGGTACGCGGGCTGAGGTGCAATTTATCTGCACACTCCTTGGCAGTGTACCCTTGAGCGATAAGTGATAGCACCTTGGTTTGCTTTTTCGATAACAACAATAGCTTATCACTATCGTCTTCCCACAAATTCTCACTTTGATTCAACGTTCGAGCTAACGTTGAATGCTGCCAATAACAAAGCCACATCTCACATACAAGCTTCAGTCGCTTAATGTCTTCTAAACCCAATGTGGTTTTATTGTCGTGGAAGTTCGTGAAAGAGAGTGCTCCCCAACGTTGGTTAAACAGCTGCAAAGGGATAATACAGTGCCACTTGCCACCTTGTTTATATATTCGGCGTAGCACATCATTTTGAACTTTAGCGAGCTGATCTTCTGAAAACTCTAAGTAGGTTTCTTGGGTTTTGAGTAGCTTCAAATACTCGAGATGGTTGCAGCCTAAAAAGTCTTGCTTATTAATAGGTGGAATATGTGATTTAGATACCGAGATGGTTTTCCCATCTTCGAGTAGTACCATAGAGTTTGGGTACAGGGTTAATCTGTCAATATCAAACCAGTCTAGGACGTCAAAGCTTGCTGTGGACCAAGTTGCAGTAAAATCCTTTGGATCACTATTGATCAAAGTTTCAGACTGATTCATCAACAATTGCTCAAAGCTCTGGCTAGAGACGCTCACATTTTATCCTTATCAAAAGTTAGGTTATTCATTCACGCGGTGAAGATATTCGTTAAAACGCTCGAGAGCAAGTGAACATTAAAAGATCGTTAAGGTGTTCTTAGATCGATTTTTTTAGAACACATTATTCTATGTATTTTAGCGAAAAGCAGTAAATTTGCTGCATTAATTGAAGGCTGTTTTTAAGAGAATCGGACGTTTTAGACTATTGAGAAAGTTGTGACAGCGTTAAGAACCATTCTGACTGTATCCTTATCGATTTTACCTTTTCACAGTGCTCTAGCATCTCCAATGTTCGTCTATGCACAATCTCCCATTCATTCGAATGTGCTCTCTACACAGCTTCGTTCTGCTGAACCAAATAGGACTGGTACGATTGAGTTTAAGTCCTCTTATACGCAGGCCAGTGTATGGGCGCATACACAAGCTTACTCCTTAGATTATTATCAAAATCAATCCAACATTGCTGTTCAATGGCAAGCATCTCCAATTTGGAAAACTGAACTCGATTATCGTGTTGTCACAGCCAAAGATAACGGTTTAGATAGTTTTGTGATGGGGTTTCATGATCTGTTTGGTGTTGGGCAGAATGGTCGTGATGAGGTTGCAGAAGATCAGTTCAATATGGATTTTCATAATGCCGGTATTCATGTGTCAGATTTCGAAGGTGATGACCTAACCAATGCGCTTACCTTCTATAATGAGTTGTTACTGTATTCTCGAGGGCCAATGTCACTGTCGGCTGGTGGTTCACTGTTTTACAACAATGTAAGAAGCGGGCAGTTTGCGAGAACCAGTTTCGAGCAGGGTGTCCAACTCAACTACAGCTATATCACTCCAAGGCACAGTTTCTTTTCTACCATTGGCCTTGTACATCGAAACAGCGATGGTCACTTAGTGAGTGATGAGAGGCTAGCACTTGAAAACGTGAGTGCTAGCTGGGCTGTTGGGTATGAATATCGATGGAATCAGCGCCATAGCTTTGTCCTTGAATCGCTTAACTATCAAGGCTGGTCGACCAATGATCCAGATTTCTCGGAGCCATCGAATGAGGTGGTTGTGGGGTATCGCTATCGTTTGTACCGCCTTGCTTTAGAAGCCTTGATGATTGAGAACATTCGTAATATGGATAACAGTACTGATATCGGCTTCACGCTCGGCTTACGTTTCTCAATATAAAAGCGATATCAACATATCATTATTTAATTAAATTCATCTTGGCTATAAAATTTCAGTAATTTTACGGTATATCAATAACTGTAATTTTTGAACAATAGCGCCACTCCAAAAGGCCGGACTAACAAGGCCGAATCAATATATAGGTAGTGGTAATCATGAAAAAAACATTAGTAGCACTTGCGATTGCAAGCATTTCAACTTCAGCATTCGCTGTAAACACAAGCAGCCAAAATAGCCAGAATGAAGAGATGTTTGCTTTTGATTCTATGCACAAAGATCAATTCTCAGTAGCAGGTTCTTTCGGTGTTGGTGGTTACTACGACACAGGTTCAAAAGCATTTTACGATGACTGGGCGACTGGTCTAACACTTGCGGTAAGCTACCGTAACAACCGTTTTGTTGGTTACTTCGAAACTGACATGATGCTGAATTACACAACTGACGATAACGTTGCAGCGAACGACGCAGCTACATCTGGTTGGGTGAATGGTATTGATACAGGCCCTGCGACAGACGTTGATAAAGCTTGGTTAGGTTTCGACACTGGTTACGGTATCGCTTCATTCGGTTGGGAAAATGATACGGCACTAGATAAAGTTGACGGCGCAGGCGATAACACTTACGAGTTTGGTGCTTCTGCTGGTGATGCTTCTGATGCATTCAATGTCGTTAAGTTCCAAGGCGCAACAAGCGGTATCGCTTACGGCATCTCTTACTTTGAAACGAAAGATTCTCGTAACGACGACGATTTCGACAAAGGTGTGAACGGTTACATTGGTCTAGAGCAAGAAGTATTCAACCTATACGCTGGCTACGAAAACCGTAACTACGAAGATGATTTCGAAGTATACACAGTGACTGGTAACGTGAAAGTTGGTGCTCTTAAGCTAGGTGTAAACTCTTGGATTGAAGAGAGTGACTCATCTAAAAACAAGGGCTACTACCTGTCTGGTGGTTACACACTATCTGAAGACCTAACCATTGCAGCTGGTTACGCATCTAGCAACAATGAACTTGACGGCCAATCGGACGTAGACGCTTCTTACATCAACATCGCAGCTATGTACCGTATTGCTGACAATGCTGATATGGGCATCGATATTAAGCAAGATATCGAAGGTTCGCGTATTGGTTCAACAAGCATGCAATACGACGAAGAAACACACGTATTCGCAGCAGCTTACTACTACTTCTAAGAGTAGTGTCGAGGCTTAGGCGCGCTAAGAGCCTAAGCCTTTAAAACTCAAATATTGAAACTGAACGTTATGGTGTAATTGCTGCCCGGTCTTTACACCATATTCTCTTCTTTGCGCAGCTTAAGCATCCACTGTTCGACATGTGGTATGCCACTCAAGCGTTACGAGTGGATTATTATCTGGAGATACAAAATGGTTAAGAGCATATCTGGCAAGGGTGTCATTTATGGCAATGAGACTCTGTTTACGTGCAAGCCTAATCGAAATGGATTGTTTGAATTGGCACGTAAACATGGAAGAGCTGCTGGTACTCGTCCACAAGACTCACAAAATAAAGTCTACGCAGAATCTTTAGATGAAGCATGGAGCTTACTGAAAACTGAAAAGTTTTATATTGTGTTGACGGGACAGGTATACGGCATTCATAGAAAGTCTTTGAGAAGCGTTGAATCGGTTGATATTGAATTTGATACCGAAACACGCTCGGCGTGCGCTACGGCGTAATGCCAATATTGAAAAGAAAAAGGACGATTAATATCGTCCTTTTTTACTTTTACCGTTTAATCAACGAGCGATTGTGAACGTTGGTTATCGTCCGTATTTTTCAACAATAAAACGCTCAAAATCATCACACATTTGTTCATTCGACTCTTCATTATTCGCTAATTCAGTTGCGCCATCGACAATCGATATTTTCGCATTTAAATCTGCGATTTGTGCACGTTCACGAGAAGCTAGTTGCTTGATCTTTTTCTCTTCAATTGCCCATGCTTGGTCAGGTGTTAAGTTGCACTCATCAGCCAGGTATTTGGCATTGAAACCTTCTCCAGTCAGGCTTTCTATTGTTCCATTGTGATTAACACTATTACCTTTATACCAATAGTGCTCAGCCAATAAAGGGCCGATCTCAGGGTTATCTGTTAAGTAACCAAACTTGTCAGTGAAGTAAGCACGCGTTTGATATACCGCCATGTGAGCCAGTAAGTAACCTTGGTATGCGCAAGAGGCTTCGTCTGATAACAGGTGCGGGATTGCCATTAATGGGCGTGGGCTGCAATCCAAACCGAGTATGCTTTTTTCGCTACGACGAGCGAGCTCAGTGATCTTCTCAGGCGTAAGATCTTCGTCAGCCATTTCATACAGCGCTCGTTCAAAGTAAGGCACCACAAGAATGCTGCGCTCTTGGTAGGCTCTGAATGGCTGCTTACTATCAATCATTGCTTTAATAAGTTCATCAGGTACCGGCTGACCTTCATCATTGACTGCATATTGTTTTAGCCAATCGGCATCATTCAATAGGCTATCGCAGAACATAGACTGAGTTTCCGCGTAAGCCATTGAGGTCGGTGCAAACTCTTGAGAGAAACACGGCGCATTCATTTTGACGTTGGCAAAGTGTGCCGCATGTCCACCCTCGTGAAACAGAGTGTTGATTCCATCATAGCCGCTGCCGACTTGATCGGGCTTAGCGTTACTTGTGAAGTTGACTTGAGCTGGCACCCAAGTGTCTTGGTCATAGAACGAAGGAATAGGCCCATGACAAAAACCATTTGGGTACTTGCCTTTGCGATCAAGCAGATCCAACTTCAGTGTGGCTTGAGAATATTCGATATTTAATCGACCAAAAGACTCAACCCAGCATCTCAATGACTTTGAGAAAGGGACGTAAGGGTCGAGGTCATTCATCACGTCACCAGCAAAAGAGTAGGTGAAGTTATGGCCTTCGAGGGCGCTTTGACCCTTTTGCGCAGCCAAGTTGGCGAGACTTTTTTGATGACTATCTCGGGTACGTGCCTCAAAGTCGTCCAAAATCGTGAATAGTTGCTCAGTGGTCATCTGCTCCGTTTTTACGACGGAATAATCGAAAAACGTTTTGAACCCCAGAGACTGGGCAAACTTATTGCGTTTTTTGATGAGTTCAATAAAGCCGTTCACAAGTAGCCATTGTTCTAGCCCCAATAAGGCTTGGTGTGCTGAACGCCTAACTTGCTCACTACTGTTACTTCTCACCGCTGAACCTAGGACAGGAAGCGAACCTTCTGTTTCTTGTCCCGCTTCATTTACGTAAGTCATCACGTGGTTTTGCTTTTTCTCAAACAATTCCCCTTCAAACTTGATGAGGTCTGCCTTTAGCGCTTGTGAATCCTGCGACTCAATGGCATGCGATTTGAACGTAGCTAACCAACCATTTAGCCCAGTTAAGGTGCTCTCTTTTTCTTGCGGATCTTGAATTTGGTCGATGGTACTTAGCTGGGCTTCGATAGCCTTTATCTGTTCAGCAGAGCTCAGAAACTCGGTCCACTGAGTTTGAGCGAGGGTTGAGCCATCATGGTCGTCACTGATGCCCATATAGGTATCCCAAAAGAAGTCTTCTTTCGTTTTGTGAGTCGCAAGATACTTGTGATTCAGTTGGTTGAGATAGTTCGTTGCCGTCATGACATTCCTTGAAAATTAACCAGTAATTTCAACATTATGACACATTCACTGAATGTATTTTGTGACGTTAGATATAACTGAATGGAAGTCACAGCTTATCAGTTTACTTTACAGCGTATCAATGGTAATTAATTAACTGTTAAAGATTTGTTGTTTGCTAGTATTGATTAGAGTGTTTTTGCTGATTTTTTAGTCTTTTATTGAGCGCATTGATGCCCTCAATGTCAGCGTTTTGTAAGGAAGAGGTTTAGGATGGATCCTATTTTATATATCGAAGTTGGTGGGGTAATTTGGCAGGTATTTCCTGACGGTACTTGGCAGCCATTACCAGCTTCCCAAGCGAAGACCGATGGCGTACAAGTTGTGAGTATTGAACCTCAGAACTTGGACCAGACTCAACCTCTGACAGAACCACAAATAGAAGCTGTAGAACAACAGTTGGAAAAGGTGGTGACACAGCTTGTAAACAACATTGAAAGCTCGCCAGAACAGCCGAGTGCTTCAAACGACCAACCTAGCGCTAGTGCCTCTTTTATTGCCTATGTCCGATCTACACTAGACGAAACCCTGGCAGAAGCCGGTTTTGATACTCGACCAACAGAATACTTTGAAGAAGACACAACATCGAATGAAGGCAACCTCGACATACTTTTACCGAGTGCTGCATTAACCGTTGATATTTTAGATGGTGGTGATGGGTACGAAAACCAGTTCGAAGTACCTTCAGTCACGATAACGGGGACCGCTGTTGATGTTCGAGATGGGCGCACCGTTCTTCTAACGATCACTGACATTAATGGTAATACGGTAACCACAACGGCAACCACAAGCGATGAAACCTATGTGGTAAACGGCGTTGATCTCTCTTCATTGGCTGAAGGGGATCTTAAGGTCGATGCGGTGATTGCTGATGAGTTTGGCAATAGCATTGCAGCTAATGACTCTACTATCAAAGACACCCTAGCCACAATCGATGTTGATTTTGATGGTTTTGGTGATGAGTTTTACAACCAGTTCGAAATTGCCAACGGAGCGCTAGTCGGCACCGTTGCCAATGTTGAAGATGGTCAGACGATAAGCATTTCTATTACCGATAGCCAAGGCCTCACGCAAGAATACACAACGATCGTATCGGGTGGTACATGGACTCTTACTCTACAAGACTACTCAAGTTTTGCTGAAGGGGAGCTGACGGTTATTGCTAACACCACCGATATTGCCGGAAACCCAACGACAGCGACTGACACCATAATCAAAGATACGTTAGCGAGCATCACTGCAAGTGTTGATGATGGCGGCGATGGTGTTCTCAACAGTTTCGAAGTTCAGTCTGCCAAGTTCTTCGGTACCGTCCAAAATGTTGAGGATGGCCAAACGGTCAATATCCGTATTTCAGACAGCACCACCAACGTTATCATGTTGACGGCAACGGTTGTGAACGGTGCTTGGTCTGTCGAAGGCGTCGATTTAACGAGCTTTGCAGATGGCAGTATTACCATTGAGGCTGACACTATTGATATCGCTGGTAACCCAGCGAATGCAGTAAATAGTGCAGGGGTCATTGTTATTGATACTGTTTCGCCTGTTATTGATATTGATACGTTAGATGGCTTTAGTATTTTGGCATTTCGTAGTGGCCAACTTACCACCATGCAGGGTACAACCAATGTTGCTGAAGGGTTGCCTGTTTACATTGAAGTAAGCGATGGAACTCAGACCCTAGTCTTTGAAGGCGTTGTTGATTCTTCGGGCAACTGGTTGGTGGGGAATATTGATATTTCTGCCCTTGATTCGTCTGCGGAATGGACGATTGACGCAAAAGTTTTCAATACCGTTGGCAACGAAGCCATCGATGACATGCCAACGATTATTTTTCCTGAGTCTGTGGTGTTTTCGGAAAACGTCATTGGTATTTTTGGCGATGAAACACAAACATCCGATATCCGTATCGATTTTGCAGATTTCTCATTTGGTGATGATCAAAGTTTAGCTGAGTCATTAACCTCTCAAGGCTTAACGATTACCATCGCAGTATCGGCTGACAAGCAAAGCTTGGTTGGAACAAGAAGCGATGGCCAAGTTGTATTCGATGCTGCTATTTCCGGCAGTAACGTAAACCTCAATTTCTATAAGGCGATCGACCAAGAGGCTGGTTTAGATTCAATTCAGACCGTGCTGGTTATTGAGGGGTTACAAACGGATGCGGACGGCACCACAGAGCTAGTTATTGGTCATCTGCCTATTGTTATTAAAGATTCGGACCCTCTTATTTTTGATGAATCTTATGAAGTGATTGAAGGTGAAGTGGTATCTGGCAATGTGCTTAATAACGACATCGATCTTGATACCCAGTTAACTATAAGAAGCGTTGAAGTTGATGGGACGACACAAACAATATCAGGCAGCGCTCCAGTTTCATTTACTCTTGATGAAGGTGTTTTAACCATCTTTGCAAATGGTCACTGGACGTTTGTCGCCAACAGAAACTTAGATCACACCGTAACTCAAAACATCACTTTCAACTATGTCGCTGGCGATAGCAGTAACGACTTCGGAAATGGCACCGCGGTTATCGATATATTCGATGGTGATGCGGGACAAATACTAGACGGAGATGCGACCACCACTGAAACGGATGTTGCGGACGGTGTACAAACCGTTGTTGGACAATTCACAGTGTTAGGTGAGTCTGACAATCCTAACCCTGATTCATTAGTGTTTAATGCTGATACCCTCAACCAGCTTGATGCTTTGAACCTGACAACGAGTGAAATTCTCTTTCCACTGTCTTACACGCTGTCTGCTGATGGGAAAGTTATTACCGCTCAAGTAAGTGGTGAGACGATCTTTACACTGACGCTTTCCGCAACTTCAAGTGGTGATGATGTTTTAGCTAATGTCACGCTCGTGTTGAATAAACCACTTAACCACGAATTGGTTAAAGACTCTTATACTCTGCCAATGATCATTGAAGGTAATGACCTTGATGGAACACCATTAGGGGAAGGGCGATTCGAATGGATTGTGAAAGATGGCTCTGACCCTATATTAGTATCCATCAGTGATGCTGCGGTTGATGAATCTGACCTCTCAAGTGGTGCAACGACAAGCACTGGTATTTTCAGCCTCAATTTAGGAAGTGATTACGAGGGAGCGCTTTTTTTCAACTTAGCTGATCAACCCTTGTTATTTAGCGGAGGCGAACAGATTGTCTACACTGTTTCCCCTAACGGAAACTTGCTCACCGGCTACGTTGGTTCTGTCAGTGCGGAGAACGTTGCTTTTACACTGAGTTTCCCTCAAACCGACAGCCAAGTTGACTCTAATGTCACCTACACATTTGTTCTAAACAAAGGCTTGGATCAAAACTCTTCTCCAGACCAAATTCCATTCGTTGTTACCGCCAGAGATGATGACAACGATGAAACAAAATTAACCCTAAATGTATCAGTGACTGATGGCGGTGAGCCAACGATTGGTTCTGGAACGGTCGAACTGAGTGAAAATCCCGTTGCTGATAGCACTCCGTCGGGAGTTGGTTCAACAGCAAATGTGAGCTTAGCTGTTACCGCAGGGAATGACCCGCTGGTTTTCTTGGGTTTGGATGTAGAAACGACACCAGCTGTTCTAGATAACGATGGTGTTGCGGTAACCAGCAATGGTGAAGCGCTAACTTGGCGCGATAACGGCAATGGTACCTTTGATGCTGTTCTTAGTAACGGCGATGCTGTTTTCCGAATCAAATTACCAGATAGCTTTAGCCTTGAAGCCAATGGTTCAACAAACGTTGATGTCGTTATCGAACTTTATCAGTCCATTGATCATGGCTCAGGTTCTAAAGACACCGAGCTGACGATTCCAGCTTCGATAGTCACCATTGACTCCGATGGTTCGAGAGACACGCAAGCGTCTGATATAAAAATCTATGACGGTAAAGACCCTGAAATTTCAGTCATTGGAAGCATCTCGGTTGATGAAGATGGCTTGCTAGGAGATGGTCAGCAAGTTGGAGTAGAAGATAGCAACCCATCTTTAGGTATTATTGAAGGCTCCGATGATGTTGTTTCTGTCACGGTCAACACCTCTGCTTTTGATGCACTTGGCTACACCAGTGCCGGTAAAGCGATATCCCTTCAAGCTGTTGATTCTGATGGTTGGTATTACGGGCAAGATACTGACGGCAATAACGTATTTAGGATTCGTTTTAATACTGACGGGACCACTGAGTTTGATCTCTACGCACCACTAGATCACGCATATGGCGATGGTGAAAACAACCTAGCTCTTAATTTTGAGTTGGTTGTGAACGATGCGGATGGAGACAGCTCAGACCCTGCTATTTATTCTGTTAACGTAAAAGATGATGTGCCGACTGCTCGAGATGGTTCTATTGAAATGGTCGAGGGTGATAATCTTACTGGACAATTCTTAACCGAAGAATATGCCGGCGCCGACGGTGCAGAAATTATTAGCTTCACTTATCGTAATGTCACTTATACGTTTGATAACGCAGGTACGCCAATCACGATCGACTTGATTAATGATTATGACAACGGGTCAATTTACGGCCAGTTTACGCTTTCACCTGATGGTAGCTACCAGCTCACTACGAATCCTAATGTAACGACTGATCCAAATGATCCAAAAATCGTTGATGATATTGATTATTTGGTGCGAGATGCGGATGGCGATGAAGTCACCAGTAACGCAGAGCTAGTATTGGACGATAACGAAGGTTTTATTCGTTATGAAGACTCAGAAACCACGGAAGATAACGATGCTATAATTGTCGTTAGTGTTTCAACTGGTGATATTGACCAAAGTGAAACTGTTACCGCTATCGAGTTCTCCGAAGCATCATTGAATGGCGGTAGCTTGTATCTTGATGGGGTATTGCTTCAAGTTGTCGACGGCAAGGTCACTCTATCTGGAAGCCAGCTGACGATGATTGATAGTCAGTTTACGGGGCCTAATGGGCAGTTAACCTATCGTCCTGCGCTTCATGAATCTAATACTACGTCTACGGTTATTTTGGCAATCAATGCCATCATTAGTACCGACACTGTACCAAAAGAGCTCACCGCTGATATTGCTGTTTCTGTTTTACCTGTAGCTGACGCTCCGGATTGGTCTGATTCGGTCTTCACTTATCAATCTGTGGAAGATGACGCCGACCCTATTAAGCTTGATATTACCGCTCAACTCGTTGACCAAGATTCGTCTGAAACGCTGACTTATACGATAAGTGGCATTCCAGATGGTCTGAATATCACCTTGAACGGAAATGCCGTTAAAGAGGGTAAGGAGTACACTCAGAATCAAATCGACAAAATGGAAATCAGAGCTGATGAAAACTTAGCGGGTCGATTTGAATTTGAAATTACTACGATTGCCACCGAATCCGGAAACTCCTTCGCTGATCCTGCCGATAAAACGGCTGATAATGTTCATACTGTCATCGTAGAGATCTCTCCTGATGCGGATAAACCAATTCTATCTGTCAAAGATTACAAAGGTTTGGAAGATGAGAACATTTTCCTGAAGAACGTAATCAGTGGTGCGCTGACTGATACAGATGGTTCCGAATCCTTAAGCTATCAAATTGAAGTACAAGACGGTTGGTCAATTCAAGGTGGGTTATTTGATCTGATTGGTCCCAACACATACCTGGTATCCGCTGAAGCGATCGAGAACGGCACTGCTTATCTAATACCTAAAGAAGACATCAGTTCATTTACAGAAGACTTATACATTAAGGTAACGGCTGTTTCTTATGAGTCGACCATTGACTCGCTAGTGCCTGTCAACGTAAAGGCGGTTAGCGACACTGAAACCATCAATATTTTCCTTAAAGGTGTGGTCGATGAGCCGATCGTTGTAGATGGGGGCAACGCGCACTGGGAATACGATAGCGATACTAAAGTTATCAGCAATCAATCTGTGCTTAACGAAGATGGTTTGATTCGACTGGATTTTGTGGTCCAAACTTCGGACGACGATGTTTCAGAAGAGATTAACGTACTGCTTACCAACATCCCTGAAGGCACTTTGTTGGTGGATGCGTTGGGAGAGCCAGTACCTGATTTTAGTGGTGAATTAGAGCTTACAGTCATTGCTATCTCAACGGAACCTGATGGTGATTCGGGCGAGTTTCCGATGACCTTAAAGGTAGAGCTAGCACCTGTCGTTGATCAAGAAGATGGTCAAGTTGTTAGCACTCAAGGTATCGAAGACAGCCAAATAGGTTTGAACCTAGAGCCATCTGTGAATCAAGATGTGGATGGTAGTGAGTCCTTGACGGGGTATGTCATTGACAGTCTTCCGGCTGATCTGACTCTCTACTTTGACGGTAGTGTGATTGAAGTGCCTGCTTCAGGTTTAGATTTAGAGAGCCTATTAGATAGCACAACGCCAACCCTTTCAGAGCTTTTGAACAGTGGCAGATTGTCGGTAACCGCAACCGAAGATTTGAGTGGCACGTTCACAATACCAATTACCTATGAAGTGACTGACACTTCGCCAACAGGGGCAACGGATGTAAAAGACATTTCAGGCACAATCAGTGTCACTGTCGATGCGAGAGTTGAATTAGATACTCGTTTAGAAAGTTCTGGGCAAATATACATCAGCGATGATGGCTCACCAGTCAACGTATCGGACGCAGTCACTTTTGTTGATGCTGATATCGATGGCTCAGAGTACTTAGATTACATCTTGATCGACGTGCCTGATGGCTATTCTTTGATTATCGATCACCCTAATGGTGCAGCCCAAGACGGTTCAGGGAACTGGATTATCTCGGCTAATGGGCTGACGAGTGATTCTATTCAAGAACTGGCTCAAGAAATCTTGAGTGGTATGACAATCTCTAGCCCGAATGATACACCAGTTCTAGATATCGTTGTGCGAGCTCGTGTTATTGATGGCGAAGACTCTAAGTACATTAATACCTCATTTCAAATTCAGATTACCGGACATGATGGCGGTGGAGGCTCTTGTGACCCTGTGGGGCCACCTAGCCCAATCCAACCTGATGGCGAGATTAAGACTCCCGAAGGTGAAGATATCGACTTAACGGGCTTGCTAAATACCGATGTAGCGAGTGACCCTGACAACGAAATTTCTTTCTACATTCCAGCAGACTCACTACCAGAAGGCGTAGAAATTTCTGGTGATGGTGTGATTGCAGAATACGACGCATCAGGTGAAATTGTTGGTTACTCGATTACTGCTGATGGCTTGTCAAAGCTAACCCTAACCGGATTGGATGAAGACTTTGCTGGTTGTATCGACTTTACGATAGAGACCATTGAGACCTCGCCATGTAACGGTCAGACCGTCACCACAGAACAGACAATTAGCATTCAAGTTTTGCCTGTTGTTGATGACATTACGGTGGAAGCTGACTCCACGACAATTCAAGAAGATACAGCGACAGATCTTAACCTTGAGCTTGTGTTGGGTGACAGTGTCGAAGACGGTCAGTTAATCACTGGTGAGGGTAATAGTGCGACCGGTAAAGAGACCGTTAACTCTTTGACCATCACGGTATCAAACGGCGGTACGCTGTCGGAAAGTCCTTCAGATACAGGTTTGTTGGTTGATAATGGCAACGGTACATGGACGGTTACAGACCCTAGCCGATTGAGTGATGTCTTAGTCACGCCTCCTGAACATTATAGTGGCGAAATTACCCTGACTGTGACAGCCAACATTACTGATGAAGCGGATTGTGTCACTGAAACCGATACGCAAGATAAAACCACGGTTGTGACTATCACGGTTGAGCCAGTCGCGGATGAGGCGAATCTAGTCACACAAGACATTATTGGTGATGAAGACACTTATATTTCATTGTCCTCACTCAGTGCAGAACTGATTGACCAGGATGGTTCTGAGAACATGTCTTTGGCATTAAAAGGTGTACCTGAAGGAGCTATCGTTGCGATAAAAGTGGGAGACTCTTATGAGTTGGTTCCAAACAACGGTGCAGATGGCGGCACCTTCAATGGAAACCCTACTTATGAGTGGCAATTAGATCCAAGCCAACTTGCGAACTTGGTCATTATGCCGCCAAGAGATTTCAGTGGAGACATGAATTTGGTGCTTGAGGCAATCACTCAAGAAATCGGTACCACTGAAATCCGCTATACCGAATCTGACTTTACCGTAGGTGTGAACCCAATTGGTGATAAGGTGGAATTCTTCGACTTACCTGAACAGATGACAGGCGGTGAAGATGAAGGCATTGTTATTCCACTTGATGCGAATAGTTTCGAGACCAACAGTGATGAGTTCTTATTAATTACAGTCACGGTGAATGGGACTTCAGACCCTTCGGGTTTAACTGGGCTTGATAGAATTCGTATTGGTTCTGAAACAAGCTCTTTCACTAATGTTGGCGGCATTATACAAGCTTCGATCCTCGTCAAAGCAAGTTCTGTTGATGAGCTTGAGTTCTTTGCTGGCGACGCTTGGGGCAACCTCGATATTACGATCACTGGTCAAACGGTTGACCAAAATACGGTGCTTGGTAATTTGGTCACAGATACTGGCGAACAAAGTTCACAAGATATGACCTTGGTGATTACACCAGAGCCCGATGCTCCGTTGCTAAGCCTTGAATACCCATCAATTGTTGCTGAAGCGAGCGGCACTATTCCTCTTGGTTTAGACCTTTCTCTCGTTAACCCTGCCGATTCTGAGGAGGGTTTTATTACCATCTACGATATTCCTGCAGGTTTAACTTTCTCGCATGGTTCTATAGTCGATGGTCAGTACGTCGTGGAATTTGCGGATGTGCCTAATTTAGCGATTACCGGCGGCTACAACAGTGGTGATCAATTTGATCTAACAATTGAGCCATCAGCAGAAATCGGCAATAACCAAGCGGTTGGGCTCCCACAAACCGTATCGGTTGAGTTTGTGGCTGAAGGTGACTCTACGATTACCGCCACAGACGACAATGATTTGCTAATTGGTGGTACAGGCTCGGATAGCTTTGTATTTGAATCTTCAGGTTTAGGCAGTGCAGATGCGCCGAGCTTCGATGTGGTTCAAGATTTTGATGCCTCACCAGACACGGATGCGATCGATTTGTCAGGTATCCTGGATGGCTTAGGTATCGCGACGGGCATTGGTGCGACACAGTACCTCGATCTAGAAGAATCAGCGGAAGGCGTAACGATTTCTATCAAGGCCAATGGAGACGATGACGTCCAACAAAATATCTTGCTCGCCGATGTTACGTATGATGATTTGTATCAGGGTGATAGTAGCAGTGCATTAGAAGCACAAATTTTACAAAAAATGATAGAAGACAATAATTTAACGCTGTAAGTTAGATGTACAGTCTATAAAAGGAAGTTTTAGATTGGTAGAACAAAAAGACAGCTGGCTAGGTTGTGTGGAGTGGTTATGCGAACATTTTAATGTGCGTAGCCACCCGTCCAAAATAGTGTCTGGCCTACCTTTAGACCAAGGAAGGCTTAATGAGTCCCTTTTCCCAAGAGCGATTGAGAAATCAGGCTTGACTCTGAGTCATGTAAAGAAAGAATTACTGATGCAATGTCAGTTTCCGGTTGTTGCTGTGAAATCAGCGACAGGAGCTCCCGTAGTTGTTACCCAAGGCGCTGGTGATGATTTTGAGGTTTTAGATTGTGAATCTAACTCCAGCCAGACTATCTCGTTAAAAGAGTTGGTTGCACAAGCCGAACCTTATGTTTGGCAAGTTGGCGCTCAAGCTCTCGATGATGCTCGTGTTCAATCGCACGAACGCAGTGAAAGTAAATCAAACACGCGCTGGTTGTGGCGAGTAGTTAAAGAAGTGAAACCTTGGTACCGAGACCTGTTTATCGCTTCGTTCTTGATCAACGTATTGGCGCTAGTCGTTCCGCTCTTTACCATGAACGTATACGATCGTGTGGTACCAAACCAGGCGTTCAACACACTTTGGGTACTGGCCGCAGGCGTTGGTATTGTCGTTGTTTTTGATTGGGTATTGAGAAGCTCACGAAGCTCTGTGACTGATATGGCGGGGCGCTATATAGACAACAAGCTGTCTTCTCAGTTGTTCTCAAAAGTCCTCGGTATGAAACTCGAAAACCGGCCGCAATCGGTAGGTGCATTCGCAAGGCAGCTTCAAGACTTCGATAGCGTAAAAGATTTCTTCACTTCCATTTCTTTGGTCACGCTGGTCGATTTACCGTTTACTTTGCTGTTCCTTTTGCTCATCGGTTGGCTCGGCGGTGCGATGATGTTCATTCCGGTTGCTATCATGCTGGTGCTGATCGTGCTCAGTATTGCCATGAAGGGCAAAGTAGAAAAAACATTTGATGAAACCGCACGTCTATCGACACAAAGACAAGCACAGCTGTTCGATTGTTTAACAACACTCCCTGATATCAAGCAAAACAACGCGGAGGGCATTACTCAAAAGCGTTGGGAGCAGACGATCTCCTCGCTATCTCAATGGCAGACTCAGTCTCGCCATTACTCCAACATCGTGACGCACTCCATTCAATCGAGTCAGCAGATTGTCACTATCACACTCATTATCTTCGGCGTGTATCAGATCTCCGAAGGTCTGCTCAGCATGGGGGGCTTAATTGCTGTCGTGATGTTGAGTGGCAGAGCCGCGAGTTCGGTTAATCAACTTTCTCTTCTCATGTTGAGGTTTCAGCAAACCCGTTCGGCGGTTGAAGGCTTAAACCAGATTATGGAGTTACCTCAGGAAGAATCGAAACACCAAGTGATAGACAAGGGCAACTTTGATGGTGGGGTGAGGCTTGATGAAGTGACATTCTCTTATCCAGAGACGCAAAGCCCCGTATTGAAGGACATATCATTAGAGATCAAACCGGGTGAGCGAGTGGGTGTGATTGGTGCTGCAGGTGCCGGAAAAACCACATTATTATCGATTGTGGCTCGCCAGTATCTACCCACTACAGGGCAAGCGTTCTATCAAGAAATTGATGGACAGCTTTGGCCGACCAGTGTCTTACGAAGTGGTATGGGCAGGGTAGGGCAAAACACTAACCTTATTTTTGGTAGCGTATACGACAACGTCACCCTGGGGGCGACCAACGTTGACGAAGAGAAGTTAAGACTTGCACTGCAGCAATCGGGGTTGAATGGCTATATGGGACGTTTAAGTAATGGCTTGGAAACGCCGGTGGGCGAGGGCGGCCGATTGCTCTCTGGTGGTCAACGTCAAGCTGTCGCGATTGCAAGAGCCCTCTACCGCTGTCCAAAGCTTTTGATCATGGATGAACCAACTAGCGCGCTAGATAACCAAGCTGAAATACAGTTCTTTAATGCACTGCAAAGCATGCCGAGAGAAACGTCTATGCTGATCAGCTCGCACAAATCTTCCTTCTTGATGATGTGTGACCGAGTGATTGTTTTGGACAAAGGTCAGATAGTCGCTGAAGGTGAGCCTAAAGATATTCTATCGCTACAGAAGAAAAGTGTCCCTAAAGGAGCGAGCCGCTTTAAGACGGTTTCAGTGGTGAAAGGAGTTCGTCATGAGTAACGATATTCAATGGACCAACAATCACTTAGCGTTTCGTTCTCGTAAGCTGATTTGGTTAAGCGCAATGTTGATTGTGTCGATCATTGGCTGGGCGACGTGGGCAACTCTCGAAGAAGTGGTGATTGGTGAGGGCAAAGTGGTGCCTAGCCTTTCGGTACAAACGATTCAGAGCTTAGAGGGTGGCTTGGTTCAAGAGATCATGGTGCGACAAGGTCAATCTGTGGTGAAAGGTCAGCCTCTGGCGAAATTAGAAGACACGCGTTTTAAAGCAGCATTTTTAGAGTCGGCTCAACAAGCGGATACCCTACTGGCTCAACAATTAAGGCTAAGAGCCGAACTCTCGACCGTGGTGTTAAATAACGATGCTAAAGAGTGGTACGAGCGAGTGGTACTGGTGCCACAAGACATTGTTGTCGATGTATCAAGCCACCCTGCATTAATGAACGCCAAAGCGAACTATCTTGAGCGTTTAGGGCAATTGAAGTCGGAGTTGGAAGAGGCGGCACTACGTATCGAGCAACAAGCTCAGGCTCGTGTTGATACCCTGAATAATATTCAGACGCTTGAGAGCAGCTTAGATATCGTGATTCGAGAGCGCAACATGCTAAAAGATGTGGTGGCCAGTGGCGCGGTTGCAGAAGTTGAGTTATTAAAACTGAATCGTGACGTAGTAAAGCTTAAAGGTGATATCGCGAGTTCAAGAGTGGCAGCTCAGAAACAGATGGCGGCGTACTCAGAATCTATTGCCGATCACCGCAGCATCGCATTGGATTTTAGAACCAAGGTGCAAGGTCAGCTCAACGAAGTAACCAGCAAAATCGCGCAACTTAACGAAAGCCAACAGGCAATCGCCGACCAACTGAAGCGAACGGAGATCGTAGCGCCTGTTGACGGCACGGTGAAAGAGATTTTTGTTCGCACCATCGGTGGTGTTGTTCGCCCTGGTGAGCCGATTATTGAGCTGATCCCATCCAACAGTCAGCTGATAGTGGAAGCTAAGATCTCCCCGCAAGACATTGCCTTTGTTCACAAAGGGTTAGGGGCAACGATCAAGTTCTCGGCTTACGACTTTGTGATTTATGGCGGGCTAAAGGGTGAGGTGACTTACGTGAGTGCCGATGCCTTGCAAACTGAAGACGGCAACGCGTATTACCGAGCCCATATTCAATTAAACGAAGACCAGCAACAAAACTCTGCCTTTAGCATTATCCCAGGGATGCAAGTGGCGGTTGATATCTTAACCGGTGAAAAAACAGTATTGAGTTATTGGTTGAAACCTATTTTACGAGCTAAGGAAAACTCACTTCGCGAGCGATGAAGTGCGTCAAGCATAAATATAAAAGGAAGTGTAATGCATTCAAAATTCTTACTCTCTTCTTGCTTACTGATGAGCGGGCTTTCTCAAGCTGCCTCATTAGAAGAATCAGTGGCATTTGCCATTGACTATAGTCCAGAGATATTGGCGCAGTACTCCAGATACCAATCGGTAATACGAGACGGAGATGCGGCGAGTGGCTTGTATATGCCACAAGTCAATTTATATGCAGCAGCGGGTTATGAAGAGACTCGCTATAACAGCGGAAGTAAGCTTGATACCGACGACCGAGGCCTCACACGAACAGAAATTGGTGTTAAAGTCTCTCAGCTACTGTTTGATGGTTTCAAAACAACCTCGAATGTCGACCGTTTAACTTACGAAGCGGAAGCGGAGCGTTTGACGCTGATTTCTCGTGCTGAAAATGTGTCACTGGATGTGGTTCGAAACTACCTTGATATCTTGAAAGCCGAGACACTTTTGGAACTGTCCAAACGTAACGTGAAAGAGCACCAAGAGATTTATCAAGATATCCAAGATAAAAAGAGCAAAGGTTTAAGCAGTAATTCAGACTTAGCTCAGATCTCGGCTCGTGTCGCGACGGCACAGTCTTCATTGATCGCGGCTCAAAACAACCTGTTTGATTTGCAAAACCAATACTTACGTTTGGTCGGCAAGCCGGCGGTGAACTTGGTGTATCCACGTTTTGATTACGCTCTGTTACCAAGTTCTGCTGAAGTGGCTCTCGAACAGGCAGTAGAGAATCACCCTGAAATTAAAGCCTCTTTACTTGATATCGATGCCGCTCGTAAAGAGATGCGGAGAGAGAAAGGCGATTACTACCCAGAGGTCAAATTAGAGCTCCACGCGAATAAGAATGACAACGTCTCGAATCCGCCTGGTGGCGTCGACGAAGATGCCCGAATCATGCTGACCATGGATTACGATCTGTTTAATGGTTTTTCTACAGATTCACGTGTCGAATCGTCAGCGTGGCGCGTAGAAGAGGCTAGAGCGATTCGAGTCAGAACTGAGCGCGAAGTGAAAGAGGGGACTCAGCTCGCTTGGAACGCGTACAAAATGCTTGAACAGCAAAAGTCTTTGCTTCAACAGAACGTGGACGCTGCCAAAATAGCCGAGCTAGGTTATATCCAGCAATTTAATGTCGGCAGACGAAGCCTACTGGATGTTCTCGATGCCAAGGTTGAGGTTTTCCTAGCTAGACGAAATTTCATCAGTACAGAATATGATCGGACATTGGCAGCATACCGAGTATTAAACGCGATGGGCATGTTGACCTACGCATTGAGGGTTGAACATCCAGAAGAGTGGCAAGGGGAGAACAAGTAATGAAACATATTAAACTCGCACTACTTAGTTCTATTTTGCTGATGGGCTGTGCTGAAACGCCAGACACCACCATGACTCGTCACCAAATCGATGATTTAGCGGATAATGACCGTGACGGAGTGATCAACCAGCGAGACCTGTGCGCGGACACACCTGAAGGCGTAACCGTTGATATCAAAGGCTGTGCGAACTGGAAGATCGTAGAAGACGTTGAAGTACTCAGCGTGGCGTTTGATTTCGATAAGTACGACCTTAAACCAGAGCATACGGCGGTGTTGAACGAGCTAGTTCGTTTGCTTGGTGAGCAACCGGACGCTTCAGTAACCTTGGTGGGCGATACTAGCTCAGAGGGTACCAATACATACAACAAGGCATTGGCTAAGAGAAGAACGGGCGTTATCCGAGACGCACTAATCGACCGCGGAATCGATAGTCAGCGTATCTTTGAACAAGAATTTACTCAGATAACTAGCCTAACTCAGCATCTTCACAAGCGTAAACGTAGAACCATTGCAGTGTTAAAAACCGAGAGTATGGAAGTGAATCCATCTTGGAATATTTTCACTTCAGAGATGCAGCTAGACAGTAACAGTGACGTTGAATCTAAGATAATGATCGACCTGGAAGGAGGCCAGTAATGAAGAGTCTATCAAATAAATCTGGCTTACTGCTTGCCACTATACCGGCCCTTTTCTCACCAGAAACATCGGCGAATGACGTCACTGAGATCGGCTTAGTCGCCATTGAGCCTAATATGGAAGCCTTGGTTGAAGACTTGCTCAAGAGTCAAGAGATCGACTTGGAGCTTTTGTTGAGTGACAGCGTGCCAGAACAAATGATCATGCAGCGTTCTCGTGTGGGTATTACTTCGAAAAAGTGGACCGACAAAGAGATGGCAAGGTTTGACATGCGCTACGGTTATAGGCCGACAGAGCTAATGTTTACAGCCGATGTGATTGCAATTCTGGCCAATGAAGATAACCCAGCCACATCCATAACGGTAGCTGAGCTTATCGATGTGTTTGGATGCTCGAATGATCCTAAGCACCCTAAATGGTCGCCAACTAGTGATGCTCGTAATGGCGAAAGCCTAGACACCCATATGCTGCCTTTCGCCATTGACCATAACCTGAAAGGGCATACCACCTTTTCTAGTTGGGTTGAGTGTGGAACCGATGGAGAATATGCACACACTCAATTCCTATCGGACTTACCACATCTTATAAACATGATTGAAGATGAAGAGGCGGCGATTGGTTACACCGTATACTCGGATCAAATCTCTGATGTGAAATGGCTGAGCGTTGTCGATAACTTAGGGGTTAATTACGACCTTAACAAAGAGACAATCCTCTCTGGGCGTTACCCATTAGCGACTGTGTATTACATGTACTTGAACATCCCAGCACACCGTAAAGGGTTTACTGAACAAGAGAAATTCTTTATCGGCTTAACGCTTTCTGAAGACCATCAAGAGGTGTTAAATCAGTACGGTTTCATCAGCTTACCACCAGAAGCGATTCAACGTAACAAAGTGAGATTGTCGCTTGAAGAACCTGCTATTGAAGGTGGATATAAATAATGGGTACGTCATGTTGTAATATTGACGGCGGAGTGATATCCTCACTTTCGTAATGGTTCTCAACGTGACGGATTACGTTATTCGGCGATGAATTTATCTAGCGGGCATGTATGCCCGTTTTTTTTCGCTTAAAATTTGTGGCTGTACAGGTTGTAGGTTGATGGGTTGCGTATAATGAGTCACGTCTAGTGATTTGAATAAGCAACATTAATGAAACGTCTTTCTGCCCTAATCGTACTATTAGCTTTCAATATCCTCTCTTTCTTCGTTCAAGCGAATGAAAGCTGGTGGCTGCGAACCGTGTTTAACACGAGCCACGCTCAGCCTAGTTCCCAACACTATATTAACGACATCGATTTAATGGATTGTGGCGAAGTCGAAGGCACTCAGCTGTGTAGTGACCTAACGCAGTACTACGATCTTGATGTGTATGTAGAGTTGGACTTAACAGCATCAAGTGTCGAAGTCGTTCGTTTCACACTGCCATATTCCAAATTAAGTTACACCAAACTTCAAGCATACCTACGCCAAGATGGCTTTGCGCTCAGCTCAATTCGAATTGGGGAAGATGAGTTCGATGTTGTGAGCCAACTTGAACTGGCAGAAAGGGAAGGAGTAAGTGCTGGCATAGTGGATAAGCAGTTGATCGAGTTTATGAATGGATCGCACGACTCTTCAGAGCAAATAAGCCGATGGAATGTCCCGAATGTTGACTCTCCCTGGATCGTTCTCACGAGTGACGAAGACAATTTGATCGTGGAACTTAATCGCTTTTAATCACTCAAATTTATAGAAAGTGTTATTTTTCATTCGACTAAACCACCTTTTTCTTAGAACGCCTGAGAGCCAGACAGCAAGCTATTATTGATTTGAGTGTTCGTTTTTCTGTTGCTCTCACAGTTTTAGCAAGCGTTTACCTTTGCCATTTGTTAAACGTTGAGCCGTCGGTAAAACGAGCATAGGATACGCTCAGTATTGATAAAGGAGACAACCCATGGTTGCAAAAGTAACGATAGCGCCACAAGGCCCAGAACTTTCTGAGTTGGTGCAAGGATACTGGCGTACGGCAGAGTGGGGCATGACCCCTCAACAACGTCTAACTTTCCTTAAGCAACACATAGATCTTGGTATCACAACGGTTGATCACGCGGATATCTATGGTAACTACCAGTGTGAAAAGTTGTTTGGTGAAGCACTCGCGCTGGAGCCTAGCCTTCGAGACGAGATTCAAATCGTCACCAAGTGTGATATCAACTTGTGTGGTGACCACACTCCTGAGCGTAAGATCAATCACTACGACACTAGCGCACAGCATATCTACCAATCAGTAAATAACTCATTAGAGCGCCTAGGCGTTCACGATATCGATGTATTGCTGATTCACCGTCCTGATGCCTTAATGGATGCAGACGAAGTAGCAGAAGCCTTTGCAGAGCTGCACAAAGTCGGTAAGGTTAAGCACTTTGGTGTATCTAACTTTTCACCACGTCAATTCGAATTATTGCAATCTCGATTAGGCAAACCGTTAGTGACTAACCAAGTTGAAATCAACCCATTGAATTTCGACGTTGTACACGACGGTACTTTGGATCAACTACAGATGAACCGTGTTCGTCCTATGGCGTGGTCTTGTTTAGGTGGCGGTAGTATTTTCAGTGGTGATTCTGCACAAGCAATTCGTGTTCGTGAAGAACTAGAAGCGATTCGTCAAGAAGTGGGTGCAGACAGTATTGACCAAGTGATCTACGCTTGGGTACGTCGTTTACCATCTAACCCAATTGCTATTATTGGCTCTGGTAAGATTGAACGCGTTAAGACAGCTGTTGATGCACTGAAAATCGAACTGACTCGCGAACAATGGTATCGCGTGTGGGTGGCTTCTAAAGGCCATGGTGTGCCATAGAAAGCAATCCGTAAAGAAGCAAAAGCCAGCTAACAAAGCTGGCTTTTTAGTTTAAGCGTGAAGCATCTACTTGTCGTATGGTGGCGGAGTCGCGACTGGATACTCTTGAAGCTCATTTGCCCAACTAAAGCCATTGGATAGGTTTTTGGTGCCAGAAACCATGATGCCATCCACTGCGTTATAAAGCAGGTAAGGCGCGTTATTCAAATCACCTTCGATGTTGTAATAGTGGCAGTAGGAAAAGTATTTTGACCTTTGGTGGATATAGACTTGGTATCCAGCATCACGAGCGGCAATTAACTCGCTTTCTTTAACCGTTTCACCATTTTTCCATCCGCCAGTACCAAAGTTGATATCTTCGAAGTGATCACTATTTACTATGTCCTGGAAAAGCTCGTAGCATCCTCGCGCATTATTGATATCTCTTCGAACGCCTGAGTTACTATTGCGAACGGGATAGCAACTGCCAGAAAAGTTTGAGTAAATTCCGTCGATATTGAAGTCAGAAGTATTCTTTCCTTGAAGCTCAGTCACATCACCACCTCTGGCTAAGCACGCGCCTTGGTAGATCTCAGCACCAGCCCGGAAATTGTCAAATAGCGCTCGGCTTGTTACTTCTCTTGCATCATCAGCAATGGATAAAAAACGAGGAGCCGCAATAACTGCGACAACAGCAAGTATGGCAATAACAACAATAAGCTCTAATAGTGTGAAGCCTTTATGCCACGAAGTTCTTTTCATACTGATGATTCCTATGGGATAATGTTTTTTATTTTATAGTATCCCGTATTTTTTGTTCAATTAACACCGCCAATTGATAAATATTTCTTATGATTGTTTGTTAATCCAAACTGTGATTAAGGTGGAATAATTTTCAAAAACACTCATAATGCACTCTGTTTTTCACCAGTTGGATATTTCCATTGAGCACTTCAAAATTCTCTTCAATCGCCCTTAAACCTGAGCTTCTGCATACGTTGGATTCTCTTGGCTATACTGAAATGACGCCGATCCAAGCGTTAAGTCTTCCTACTATCCTAAATGGCAAAGACGTTATCGGTCAGGGTAAAACGGGTTCAGGCAAAACAGCTGCTTTCGGTTTAGGCGTGCTGCAAAACCTGCGCGTTAAGCGTTTCCGTGTTCAATCTCTAGTGTTGTGTCCGACTCGTGAATTGGCAGACCAAGTAGCAAAAGAGATTCGTACGCTTGCTCGTGGTATTCACAATATTAAAGTGCTGACACTGTGTGGTGGTATGCCAATGGGGCCACAAATTGGCTCACTAGAGCATGGCGCTCACATCTTAGTCGGTACCCCTGGTCGTATTCTTGATCACTTGGAGAAAGGCCGCATTGACCTATCTGAGCTGAACACGCTGGTATTAGATGAAGCGGATCGCATGCTAGAGATGGGCTTCCAAGACGCATTGGATGCAGTTATCGATGCAGCACCAAAAGATCGTCAGACTCTTCTGTTTAGTGCAACTTTCCCTAAACAAATTAAATCAGTTGCTGACCGCATCATGCGTAACCCAGAAATGGTGAAAGTTGAATCGACGCACGATCACTCGAGCATTCAGCAGCACTTCTACAAGCTTGAAGGTTCTGAGGCTCGTGACGATGCTCTAGAGTTGTTGTTACTTCATCATCAACCAGAATCAGCAGTTGTGTTCTGTAACACGAAGAAAGAAGTGCAGAACGTGACTGACGAACTAAGCCACCGTGGCTTTAGCGTTATTGAACTGCATGGTGATATGGAGCAGCGCGAACGTGATCAAGCTTTGGTTCAGTTCTCAAACAAAACTATCTCGATTCTAGTTGCTACAGACGTTGCGGCTCGTGGTCTAGACGTTGATAACCTAGATGCAGTATTCAACTTCGAGTTGTCTCGTGACCCAGAAGTTCACGTACACCGCATTGGTCGTACGGGGCGTGCAGGTAGTAAAGGCGTGGCGATCAGTTTCTTTAGCGAAAAAGAGATGTACCGTGTGGCTCAAATTGATGAGTACATGGACATGCCAATCGAGCCATCTGAACTACCAGCGAAACCAATCGCAAAACCATACTACTCAAACATGGTAACGATCCAAATTGATGGTGGTAAGAAAGCCAAGCTTCGTGCTGGTGATATTCTTGGCGCATTGACTGGTCAAGGTGGTATCGAAGGCAAGTCGGTAGGTAAGATTAACTTATTCGCAATGCGTGCTTACGTAGCGGTAGAGCGTTCTGTTGCTAAGAAAGCATTGAATAAGATCGAATCAGGCAAAATGAAGGGCCGTCAATTCCGCGCCCGAATTCTGAAGTAATTCGAGATTCTAGCCCTTTACTGTCACGTTAAGCACGCTGCAGTAAAGGGTGTTTCTCAATGGGGTGCTCTATTTCCCCATTCTATATCACGATTAATCTGCTCTCTATTCATCGGGCCTTATCGAATAAAGGTCGTTCAGATGTTTCCCTTCGTTAAGATACCAAGTCATCGCTTCCTGTCGGTTGCTCGCTATTATTGTCATGGTAGTTACTTCCCCATCGTCAAAATAGCAAAGCTCGTATTCTAACGCGCTGGTATTTTCAGGAATAGCGGCCATAGCTTCCCTCCCAAATACTGTTCATTCGATACTCATTTAAATCGTGCAGCTATTTCCAACTTGCATTTCAAATAAGTAAAAAAGCCGAATAACATCACTGCTAACAATAGGTTTTATTTTAATCATTTGCCGAAATGGCTTATTTGGCAAGGCTAAGTCTCAATTTATCTGAAAGTTTTACCGGAACTTGCTTTTATAGCTAATGTTATAAGATCAAGAGTAAATCTATTTTGTCGTTTGGGTTTACTGATTAGTCATAGGCTGTGAGAGGGTGTAATGAGAAAATGCCGTTGGTTACTTCTATTGGTCTGTTTCCTATTTGTTGGGTGTGGAACTAAATTCGCTTATAGCAACATCAGTTGGTTTGCGGTGAGTTACATAGAAGACTTTGTTTCTCTATCTAATAGCCAACAGTCCGAGTTAGAGGCACGTTTAGACTCTCTTCAAGCATGGCACAAAGAAACTCAGCTGCCGCTTTATATTGAACAGCTACAAGTGCTGAAAAATATCAATCGTTCAGGGTTGAGTCCTGCTTTTATTGTTGAGCAAAGTGAGCAAATAAAGAATCACATTCGAAGCATCGTCAATAAATTCTCTCCTGACATTTACGCGTTAAGTATGCAGCTTAGCCCTAGGCAGGATAGAGAGTTCTTAACGAACTTTAGAAAAAAGCAGCAAGAGTTTTACGAAGAGAGATTATCTTTGAATGATGATGATTCTAGAGAACAATATCGCGATCGAATAGAAGAGCGTTTAGAGCGATGGTTAGGATCGATATCAAAAGAACAAAAACAGATTATTGTGACTTGGTCTCAAGAGTGGATAAATACCAATGATAGCTGGCGAGAGTATCAAAATAATACTTATCAAGATCTCACTCTGCTCATGGAAAAGAAGAGCGACTTGCATATCTCTCAGCCGATTATTATGAAGTTGCTTTTGAACAATGAATCTTATTACCCAGACGGTTTGGAATCTCAACTTAACAAGAATATGCAGACATCTGCCAAGTTTTTAGTGGATATCGCAGCGGTAAGTAGTGATAAGCAATGGTCTTATTTCCTGAATGAATTAGAGAGCCTTGAGTCAACACTGATTACGTTGCAAGAGTAGGGCGTAAGCCAGCCGTTCTGATAAATGAAAAGGCCGCTCTAGAAACATAAAGCGGCCTCCTACCCAAACTATTTGTTGTGAACGCTATTAACCTCGGCTATTCACTAGGAGCTTTGGAATAGCGCCCTTGGCTGTCTTGGATATTTTCTGCATCAATTGGAAGCTAGGCTGTTGTATACCGTGGTCACTCTGCAGCTCATCAATCATTAATAACCATAGTCTTGCTGTCATCTCTGAATCGGCTAACGCTCTGTGGAAAGTACCATCGTTGTCGATATTCTTGAAACGGACAAGATCACCTAACTTATGAGTCGGTGCGTCTTGGATAAGGCGACGAGCGATCAGCATTGAGCATGCAAATTGTCCATTGTAATCACGACCAATGTTATCCAACTCTGCATCAAGAAATCGCTTATCAAACGAGGCATTATGAGCAACTAATTGGTTGTCTTGAATGAAATCTGCAAACTCATCCATTACTTCTCCGCAGCTAGCAGCAGTGCTTAACATACGATTCGTGATTCCGGTATAGCCTTCAATGAACCCGCTCACGCGAAATCCTGGGTTCATTAGTTGTTGAAAGGTGTCGACTACTTCGCCGTTAACGAGTTTCACAGCACCAATTTCTATCGCTCGATCGCCCATATTCGGGGACAAGCCAGTGGTTTCGAAATCGAGAACGATAACGGAGTCTGCGGAGTGTGGAGCCATGGTGTTTCCTAATAACTGTTTATCTGTATCGCTTGATATAAGCGTTGGTATTGCCGTCGGTGTAGCCAGCTTATTGTGGGTTGTCACTGATAGTGAGCTCAGTGTAACCTGTCGAATCGTCATGCTCTCTGCTGAAGGTCAAGGTATCGTAGCGATGAATAATTAATTCAGCGGTGGTTGCGATGATGGTTCCTTCAAGTAAATGACCACCAATCACATCGCCATTCTCATCAGCTACCGAAATGTGAACGTGCTGGTGGTTGGGCGTTAGTGTTGCCATGACAGACACGATTTCGAACGGCGCTTGAATCAACTTTGTGTGGTTTGCGTTTGCTAAGCGAATATTGAGTTGGGAAACACAGCCCACACAAGATGCAATAGAGCCCGCTGCGACGTTATGTTTAGCCACTAGCTTTTGTAGTTCAAGCTTTAAGTCTTGGCCTCGGGTTAATCGTGTTGCAATTGGGGTGATCATTGGCTTCCCTCTCACTGGTTTAAAGAACAAAACGAAGCCTTAGTTGGCTTCGTTTTGATTATAATTGGGCGTTACGCGCTTTGACTTGAAATCAAGCTCGGCTAATTACTTGCCTTCTTTTGCTTGCTGTTCTCTTTTCTTCTTAGGAACAAAGTTCAGCACCGAAATAGGCACTTCTTTACGTGGTTCAAAACCTTCAACCACTCGGCGTTCAATCAAGTGACCAAGGCGCTTCTCAATAATGCATAGGTTCTTGAAGTTGTCTTTTGATAAGAAAGAGATAGCCTCACCCGTTGCATCAGCACGGCCAGTACGACCAATACGGTGAACGTAGTCGTCTGCTGGGAAAGGCATATCGTAGTTAACAACGCGTGGTAGGTTGTCGATATCAATACCACGTGCAGCAACGCCCGTTGCTACTAGAAACTTAAGGTGACCTTTCTTGAAGTCAGCCAAGATCTTTTCACGAATTGCTTGGCTACGTCCACTGTGGAACGCTTCAGCATGAATGCCACGCTTTTCAAGTTGAGATACGAGCTTAGCCGCACCATGCTTGGTTTCGATGAAGATAAGCGCTTGGTCCCAGTTACCCTCAGTAATCATGTGGCTAAGTAGTGCAGACTTACGATCTTTATCTACCGTTACCAACCATTGCTCAATGTTCGCTTTTGATGCGTCTGTCTTAGCAATTGAAATCTCTTCAGCATCACTGATAGCACTCTTCGCTAGTGCACGTACTGGTGTAGAAAGCGTTGCTGAGAACAGCAGGTTTTGTACATCTTGTGGTAAGCGAGCGATGATCTTGTTGATGTCTTCGATGAAGCCCATGTCTAGCATGCGATCTGCTTCATCCAGAACTAACACTTCAACTTCATCAAAGTGAACCGCACGTTGACCATACATGTCGATCAAGCGTCCTGGCGTCGCCACTAAAATATCAACCCCTTCAATCAGACGATCTTTTTGATGTTGGTAAGAGACACCACCGTACATTGCTAACGACGTTAGGTTTAAAAACTTCGCGTACTTCTTGATGTTTTGCTCAACCTGAACCGCCAACTCACGCGTTGGTGTAAGGATCACGGCACGGATGCGTTTCTTACGTTGCGTTTCACCTTTACTTAGCATCTCTAAGATAGGGAGAACAAAGCTCGCAGTTTTACCTGTACCTGTTTGTGCTGCCGCAATAAGGTTCTTACCAGAAAGTACAATCGGAATTGCTTTTTCTTGAATAGAGGTTGGCTTCTCGTAGCCTTGTTTTGCAACGGCTTTAACAATAGGTGAGCTTAATCCAAGCTTGGAAAATGGCATAAGTTTCTCGGTATGATTTGGCTAAATAGCGATGGAAAGGTTCAACAATCTTATACAAGGATAAGATTAATGGCGGCATTCTACCATGTTGCTTGTGTACCGCTAGTAACATCCACACTTTAGTTGGATAATACCGCCTCAAAGAAGATGACGATAAGACAGGGAAGTATGGAAATTACACCAGATGAACGCGAAGCCGTATATAAAACGATTTTTTCTCGCCGAGATGTTCGTGGTCAGTTTCTTCCTGATGAGATTCCTGAAGACGTTTTGATGCGTGTTTTAACAGCCGCGCACCACGCTCCGAGTGTTGGTTTTATGCAACCTTGGGATTTTATTGTGGTACGTGACATTGAAACCAAGCAACAGATCAAAGCGGGCTTTAATCAGGCTCACGCAGAATCAGCAGAAATGTTTACCGATGAAAAGCAGGCGATGTATAAACGCCTAAAGCTTGAAGGCATTGTTGAATCACCTATCGGTATCTGCGTGACGTGCGATCGCAATCGAACCGGAAAGGTTGTGTTAGGTAGAACCATCAAACAAGAGATGGACTTATATAGCACAGTCTGTGCGGTTCAAAACCTGTGGCTTGCGGCAAGAGCGGAAAACCTAGGTTTAGGGTGGGTGAGTATTCTGCATGATTCAACGTTACGTGATGCTCTAGATATTCCGGAGAACATCGATATCGTGGCGTATTTGTGTATCGGCTATGTTGATCACTTCAAAGATAAACCTGAGCTGGAAACCATGGGTTGGCTACCAAGAAGAGATGTTAATGCTGCGATTCACGAAGGGAAGTGGAACCCTAAGCAGTTAGAGGCTGATGAAAAGTAACGGCTGCGCTAGGATAGCTAATATTAAGATCTAAAAAAGGGCTCATTGAGCCCTTTTTGATATTTGCTTTAGTTCGTTAACCGCGCTCTTAAGCGATTTCGATCTTCTCAGCTTGGTTCTGCTCTACCATAGACAATGCTAGTGCTTCTGCAACCTTAATACCGTCAATACCAGCAGACAGGATACCACCTGCGTAACCTGCGCCTTCACCAGCAGGGTAGAAGCCCTTCAGGTTGATGCTTTGGAAGTCTTTACCACGCTTGATACATACCGGAGAAGACGTACGAGTCTCAACACCTGTTAGTAGGCCATCTGGGGTAGAGAAGCCTTTGATCTTCTTCTCGAACGCAGGGATTGCTTCACGAATCGCTTCGATAGCAAAGTCAGGCAGCGCTTTTGAAATGTCTGTTAGGTGGATACCCGGTGTGAATGATGGTTGTACATCACCCAGAGCACTTGGATCACGACCTTTCAGGAAGTCGCCAATTTTTTGTGCTGGAGCATCGTAATTCTCACCACCTAGTACAAACGCGCCACTTTCTAGTTCACGTTGTAAACGGATACCCGCTAGAGCGTCACCTGGGTAATCGCGTTCTGGGTCGATACCAACAACGATTGCGCTGTTTGCGTTACGTTCTGCACGAGAGTATTGGCTCATGCCGTTTGTTACTACGCGGCCTTCTTCAGAGGTTGCAGCAACCACAGTACCACCTGGACACATACAGAAGCTGTATACAGTGCGGCCATTCTTACAGTGGTGAACCAGTTTGTAGTCTGCTGCACCTAGAATTGGGTTGCCCGCGTTCTTACCGAAACGAGCTTCATCAATCATTGATTGTTTGTGTTCGATACGGAAACCAACAGAGAAAGGCTTCGCTTCCATGTAAACACCACGATCATGCAGCATTTCAAATGTGTCACGAGCACTGTGACCAACAGCCAGTACAACGTGGCGAGATTTGATTTCTTCACCGTTAGAAAGTGTTAGACCAGTGATTTGGCCATCTTCCATGTGAAGGTCATCTACACGAGTGCTGAAGCGGATTTCGCCACCTAGTTCGATGATAGAAGCACGCATTTTTTCGATCATGGTAACCAGTTTGAAGGTACCGATGTGCGGCTTACTTACGTATAGGATCTCTTCTGGTGCGCCAGCTGCAACGAACTCTTCGATTACTTTACGGCCGTAGTGTTTTGGATCTTTAACTTGGCTGTATAGCTTACCGTCAGAGAATGTACCTGCGCCACCTTCACCAAACTGTACGTTTGATTCCGTGTTCAAAGTACGCTTACGCCAGAAACCAAAGGTATCTTTTGTACGTTCACGAACTTCTTTACCACGTTCAACGATGATTGGGTTGAAACCCATTTGAGCAAGCACTAGACCAGCGAATAGACCACAAGGGCCAAAGCCGATAACAACAGGGCGCTCAGTTTGGTTTTCCAGCGCTTTAGCCACGAACTTGTACTCCATGTCAGGAGTCACTTTTACGTGTGGGTCGCTGATGAAGGCTTCTAATAGCTCAGCTTCGTTTTCAACGAGAACATCCAGCGTGTAGATAAGCAGGATCTTTGATTTCTTACGAGCATCGTAGCCACGTTTAAAGATATTAAAAGAGATAACCTGATCTGAGTTGATGCCAAGCTTCGCTTCAATCGCTTCTTGAATGGCAGACTCTTCGTGGTCTAGTGGAAGTTTAATTTCGGTTAAACGTATCATTTCGATGTCTCGTTCTTATAGGTGTCTTAGCTAGACCGCTTCTAGTGAATGCAGAGTTTGGTGTAACACTGATGTTGGGAAGAAGCGATAAGCTCACAATGGCGCGCATTTTACGAGAATTTGATTTATCTGTCATACTAATTTGGAAACATGGAGCAAATAGACATGATATTAGAGTCGTATGATGTTGAATTTTGCTTTGGGATGAGTATTATCCCCATTCTTCAATTTTGACTAACTTATAGAGCAGAGCATCATGGCATTTGTCGTAGGCGATAATTGTATTCAATGTAAATACACAGACTGTGTGGCAGTGTGTCCCGCAGATGCGTTCCATGAAGGCCCAAACTTCATGGTAATTAACCCGATCGAATGTATCGATTGTGGTTTATGTGTACCTGAATGTGATGCTCAAGCGATCTTCCAAGAAGACGAACTGCCTGAAGATCAAAAGATCTTCATTGAAGTGAACGCAGAGCTTGCTGAGATTTGGCCTGTACAAACAGAAGTAAAACCAGCAATGGATGATGCGGAAAAGTGGAATGGCGTGCCTGATAAGTTGGCAATGCTAGAGAAGTAATTCTGCTACTTGATATAACCCCCCTTAAAAAGATCCCCGACTCAGTCGTCCCTCCTTCTCGAGGATGACGGCTGATATGAACTTACCACGAAATTGTATTTTCACGTCATTCCCTACTGCGAGGGACGAGCAAGATAGGGAATCTTGCTCTTTATATCCGTGAATTCTGGCTAGTCGTTTAACTTTGAATTGGTTAGCTATGTTGACGACGCATGTTGTCAAGAATGATACCCGTCGCCATTGCTACGTTCAGAGATTCAGCGCCACCGAATGCTGGAATGGTAATCTTGTCCGTCACGAACTTAGCTGCGTGTTCACGGATGCCGTGAGATTCGCTACCCATCAGCAAAATACCGTTCGCAGTAAAGTCCGTCTTGTGAACGCTTTCGCCTTCTAAAAATGCGCCGTAAACGGGCAGGTTCGCTTGCTCTAAGTAAGCTGGTAAGTCCGTTTGGCTCACGTGTACTCGGCCAAAGCTGCCCATGGTCGCACTGATAGTTTTAGGGTTGTATGGGTCTGCGCAATCGCTGCTCGCAACGATATGTTTAATGCCATACCAGTCTGCAACGCGAATGATCGTACCTAGGTTGCCAGGGTCAGATACGCCATCAAGCGCGATCATCAAACCTGTCGCTTCTGGTAATTGAACCTTTGGAATCTCAACCACAGCAATTGCGGCATTGTTACTAACCAAAGTACTTGCTTTGGTTAGGTCGTCTAGCGAAGCTTCAACACAATCAAACCCAATCAGTGCTGCGTGATTTTCAGATAAGAAATCAGCAGTAGCAAAGACGTTCTTTACGACTAAGTCGCTATTGAACAGCTCAAGAACGTTCTTTTCACCTTGAACTAGAAACAGGCCGTGGGCTTTACGTTGTTTCTTTTGGCCCAAAGCACGAAGGAGTTTTAATTGGTTTTTTGAAATCATGTTTTTATCCTAGATATAAGCCCGCGCATTATAGAGCAAAGGTTAGGTAACCAAAAGTGCGATAAGCCAATGCGATCCATATAAAAGCAAAAGCGACCCACTTAAAAAACAAAAGCGCACTAAATAGTGCGCTCTTATAGAATCAACTTAAGCTCAACAGAACCGGATAAGCTTAACTTACGGCTTAATACGGCACAGGGTAGCGTTTAAAGACGGTGTTGATATCGGTCAGAATTTCTTCAGAAAGCGGCTTACTGAACGCGGCTACGTTCTCTTTAAGCTGTTCCATAGTGGTTGCACCAATAATGGTTGAGGTAACCCCATCCACTTGGTTACACCATGCTAAGGCGAGCTGACTCGGCGTGAATCCATGAGCGTTTGCCACTTCTACGTAGCCTTTAACTGCTTCATTAGATAACTCAGTATCACGGAAAATACCTTTGCGTTGCATGTAAGTCCAACGGCTGCCTTCCGGCCTTGCGCCATCAATGTATTTGCCACTAAGCATGCCGGCCGCTAGAGGTGACCACGGTAAGTAAGCGACGTCTTCATGCACGCAGTTTTCAATCAAATATGGCCAGTCTTTCGTGTGCAGTAAGCTGAATTCATTTTGGATAGAGACCATACGCGGCAAGTCATGCTTCTCGGCTAACTTAAGGTAAGTGTTAATGCCCCAAGTGCTGTCATCAGATAGACCAACATGGCGGATTTTGCCCGCTTTAATACAGCTTGCAAGAGCTTGTAAGATCTCCAGCATCTCAGCTTCATGTTGTTGTCTGTCAATGTCGCTAAAGCGAATCTGATTAGGGAAATGTTTACCGAAGTGTGGCGTTGTGCGATTTGGCCAGTGAAGTTGGTACAGATCGATGTAATCCGTTTGCAAGCGCTTCAATGATGCATCAACTGCTGCGATCACCGCTTCACCAGTGATAGGGCCGCCGTTACGAACCCAAGGTAATCCAGGACCAGCAATTTTACTGGCAATGATTAACTCTTGGCGACGCTGTGGGTTGCGCGACAACCAGTTACCGATAATCGCTTCGGTTTTACCGTAGGTTTCTGGAGAAGGTGGTACTGCGTACATCTCTGCAGTATCAATAAAGTTAATGCCTTGGCTTAGTGCGTATTCAATTTGTTGGTCGGCTTGCTGTTGAGTATTTTGTAGCCCCCAAGTCATGCTCCCAAGACAAATTCGGGAAACGGGAATTTGGCTACTTCCTAGTTTTGAATATTCCATTGAATTCAGGATTCCTGTTGTTGGGTTCTCTGGTACTCGCATATAGTTTTGAAAAAAGGGCGAGTGATGAATGAAAACGAATATGAATTATTAGCACAAAATGACAAGACAAGGTATCGCTTGAGGGAGTTTAATGAGCCATTTCTCAGAGACTTGAGCAAGCCTGCGTGATGTGTGAAAAGTAACAAAAGCTTAGGGGCGAGAAACACACTCTAATGATTGGCAGTGTCAATGAATTAAAAACAAATCGAGGGGGAGAGGTACTGAAAATAAATAAGCTCTACCGGATAGTGAATAGAGCTCATTTATAGGGGCTTGAAGGTGCTAGATATACGTGAACTACTAGGCTGCGCTGGTATCAAATCCACCTTGGGTCTGCGCCTGCTTTAGAGCTTCCTGCCTTTGAACTTCTTTTTCAGTTAATACTGGTTGAAGTTGTTCCTCAGAGGCTTGAGGAGAGAAAATGAAATATTTATTAATCGTCATAACTATATCTCCGTCTAACGTATGACAGATTCTGCATCGGAGATAAATTGTGATCATCATCCACTTTGTACTTTTTTTAGGCTGAGAGCAGAGGGCGTAGAATGTGTACAAAGCGATCGCTCATCATCCGTATGCAATACTGAACTGACGCAACCCTCTAGATTCAGTATAGGAAGCCCATCAAATTTCGCACAATAATGATTTAGAGCAAATACATAGATAGTCAGGGGCGTAAGATGAAACACCTCGCTACTGACTGTGTGCTCGTATTTATCTAATAATTAAGTCAGTAAATCAATTACTTAATCCATGGTGAGATGAATTATGGAAAAGCTTGTAGAACGTTTCCTGAATTACGTTACTTTTGATACCAAATCCGATCCTTCAAATCAGCAATGCCCAAGTTCACCGGGGCAAATTACCTTTGCTGAAGCCTTAAAGTCAGAATTGATTGCGCTAGAGCTAACTGATGTATCTTTGGATGAAAATGGATACTTGATGGCAAAATTGCCGTCGAATGTTGATTACGCTGTGCCTGCTATTGGCTTTGTCGCACACATGGATACCGCTCCTGACGCATCAGGCGCGAATGTAAAACCTCAAGTTATTAAAGATTATCAGGGCGGAACCATCGAGCTTGGTACGAGTGGTGAAAGCTTAAATCCAAGCCAATACCCAGATCTTGATGCTTTGCATGGTCATGACCTTATTACAACCGATGGCACGACTTTATTAGGTGCAGACAACAAAGCGGGTATCGCTGAAATCATCAGTGCTATCGCTTATCTAAAAGCAAATCCTGAAATCAAACACGGTGACATTTGCATTGGTTTCACGCCTGACGAAGAGATCGGCCGTGGTGCGGATTTGTTTAATGTTGAAAAGTTTGGTGCCGAATGGGCGTACACCATAGATGGCGGACCCGTTGGTGAGTTGGAATTTGAGAACTTCAATGCCACAAGTGCGGATGTTATCTGTCATGGCGTCAACGTTCATCCTGGTACCGCAAAAGGTAAGATGGTGAACTCGATGAACATTGCTGCGCAGTTCCAATTGATGATGCCATCAGAAGGAACGCCAGAATGCACTGAAGGCTATGAAGGTTTCTACCACTTGAAGTCAGCGGAAATGGGTGTCGCTCGCTCTGAGCTAGGTTACATCATTCGCGACTTTGAGCGCGAGGGCGTAGAAGCGCGTAAGGCATTCATGCAACAAAAAGTGGATGAATTGAATGAGCGCCTAGAGAAAGGGCATGTGGAATTGGTTCTTACCGATAGCTACTTCAATATGAAAGAGATGGTTGAACCTCATCAGCATATTATTGAGTTGGCGAAGCAAGCGATGATCGAATGCGATGTGGAGCCGACGATCAAACCGATCCGAGGCGGTACAGACGGTGCTCGCTTGTCATTCATGGGCTTGCCATGCCCGAACATCTTTACTGGTGGTTACAACTTCCACGGTATTCATGAGTTCATCACTATTCAAGGTATGGAACAAGCGGTAAAAGTGATTGTTGAATTGTCGCAACGTACTGCTGCTCACTACCAAAAATAGCGGCCTTTAACGCGATATCTCTTTGTATTTTTGAGAGTATTCAATAATACTCTCTTTAAGCATAAGGGAGTACGCGATGAAAAAGTTAGTTTTACTTTGCACCCACTTAGCCGTGGGTGCTGTTGGTTTTGGGCTTGGGGTTTACGCATTACCCATCTTAATTGAACCTGATTCTCCATCTTCGAGCTCGGTTGAAGCGATCAGCCAACAGGCCATTTATACTGGTGAGTTCACCAAAGACCGCCAAGATAGTGATTTCTTACACTGGGGCGAGGGTATCGTTTCTGTTTCAGAAAGTGCAATTGCGTTTGAAGGCGAACTTGCTCCTGGGCCGGACTACAAGGTTTACCTCTCTCCTAAGTTTATTGAAACTGAACAAGCCTTCAATGACAGTAAGAGCGAGTTACTCAGAGTCGGAGATGTCAAAACATTTGACCGGTTTATGGTTGAGCTACCGGAAGGTACTGATCTTAATAGATTTAATACCGTTGTGATTTGGTGTGAAACTTTTGGCCAATTTATTACTTCTGCCAAGATAAAATGATAGCCTTAATTAGGCTAATACCAGAATGAACACGAGCGCTCAGGAGTTGAGCGCTTTTTCATAGTACTGATATTAGCGGCTTTATTGTAAAGCGAACCGTCGTAAAGCTAAATGTTGTAATGCTAAGGATTAAGTAATGGAAAAAGTGTGGCAAGTAATAGATTTTCTACTCGCTCATAAGTTTATTTTTAGTGCGCTGATTATCAGTCTGGTTTTAATCATCCGCCGAATCACCTTGTCTCAAATTAGGGGTGATGTTGCTTTCCTTAGCGAAGACCAACGTAATTGGATGTCCCGCACTAAAAACGGCACCTTTGCGATAATTGTCATTACGCTTTTCCTACTCTGGAAGTCTGAAATCAGTGAGTTTGCTCTCTCTGTAACAGCGATTGCCGTTGCGATCGTAGTAGCCTCAAAAGAGATCATTTTGTGTTTCACTGGCTCGATTCAACGTGCTAGCTCACGCTCTTTCCGAATTGGTGATTGGATTGAAGTGGGTAAAATTAGTGGTGAAGTGATCGAACATAACTTGATGGCGACTGTGATTCAGGAAATCGACCTGTATCATGGGCAATACCACTTTACTGGCAAGACGGCCACGCTACCTAACAGCATGTTCTTTACCTATCCGGTGAAGAACCTCAACTTCATGAAACGCTACGTTTATCATAGCTTCACGGTGACAGTGAAAGACTTCGTGAACCTCTACCCAATGGTGCCGGGTTTAATCTCGAAAATTGAAGAGAATTGTGAAGAGTTCATTGATGTTGCGCGTCGTTATAACAGCGTCATCGAAAAGCATGCTGGCGTCGACCTTCCGGGCTCTGAGCCTCACATTCACATCACAAGCAGTTCGACAGGTGAGCAAGAGGTCCACTTTATGATTTTCTGCCCAACCGAGAAGGCGGTTCATTTAGAGCAAGAGATTCGTAAAGATTTTATGGAAGCATACTCTGAGGCGTTTCCTATTAGTGCTTAATTCTGCGGTCCGCTGAGCCCCAAACAAAAGAAAGCCGAGAGCGATAATATCGACTCTCGGCTTTTTTGTTCTTGCTATCTGTTCGCTTAGTCTAGGTCTGCCAATGGCAACCAATCAACTTGTACGCCTGCTTGCTCAAACATATCTTGGCTCACTTTGATTTTGTCTCCCCAGCGAGAAAGGAAGTCTTCACTTTGCTCTGGGCAGTGAACCGCAGAAATACCAGTTTGAATGATCTTTGCTGCACAGTTTGGACAAGGGAAGTGAGTCACCCAGATTTCACAGCTGTCTAAATCACGCTTAGCAAACAAGATTGCGTTCTCTTCTGCGTGAAGCGTTTTCAGGTATTTCATCTCACGATCGTCAGTGTCAGCACTATCCGATACGCCATGAGGGTAGCCATTGAAGCCAACCGAAACAATGCGGTTGTGTTTGGTGATAACTGCACCAACTTGAGTGGACGGATCTTTACTCCAGGAACCGACTAATTCCGCCATTTGATAGAAACGTTTTGCCCATTTTGAAATCATTCGAATTACCTTAACAAGGAAGTATGAGTTTTTATTATTGAAACCATATTATGTTAGACAATATATACAGAGAGGGGAAGTAACAAACGTATATTTGATCATGAATTGTTGATGGTTTGTAAAGGGTTGATATATATCCAATTTCAATTTACAAGTTGAAACACTTTTGCGAGTTATAATTGATATTCCTCGGACATTTGAAGCAATTGTGTTACGTAACTTTTATGCTGTTCTATTTCTCATAAGTGACGGTATAACCATGCGTAAAAAGTTAATCCTTACGGCTCTTGCAAGCTCTCTAATTCTTGCTGGATGTGGGCAAGATGCCCAGAATGCCAAGCAAGCGCCATTACCTCTCGTAGCTGTACAGGATGTTAGCGTTATTTCTCATCAGCAAAGTAAGTCGTACATCGGCCGTATTGAAGCGGTTGAAGACACAGCAATTACTGCGCAGGTTTCTGGCTATCTTCAAAGCCGTCATTTCAATGAAGGGCAAATGGTCGAAAAAGGGCAGCTGCTTTATTCGATAGAGCCTTCATCATTTGAAGCTGAAGTAGCAAGTGCGAAAGCGGCTGTTGCTCAAGCAAACGCTAACCTGAAAAAAGCCGAGCTTGATTTCAATCGTGGTAAGAACCTACTTCCTAAAGGCAGCATTTCTCAATCGGAATTCGATGCACTAACCGCAAACTTGCTAGGCTCTCAAGCACAACTTGAAGCGGGCCAAGCTCAGTTAAATGCCGCTAACGTTCAGCTTTCTCATACTAAAATTATTGCGCCTTTCTCTGGCCGTATTAGCGACAGTAAAGTAAGTACTGGTGATTTGGTTTCACCGTCTTCTGGTGTATTAACAACCTTGGTTAGCCTAGACCCAATTCACGCCTCTTTTAGCATTAGTGAGCGTGAGCGTATTGAGTTAGGTATGGACCGAATTGAAGGTGACGGTACTGGTGACAGTGAGCGTGTTGAAGTGCAAATTATGCTTGAGAACGGTGAAGCATTTGAGCATCTAGGCCAGCTAGATTTCTTAGGCAACCGTATTAACTTGAATACCGGTACTATCGCGATGCGTGCGATTGCAGATAACCCTGACCAGCAACTACTTCCGGGCCAACACGTTCGTGTTGATCTACGTGAAAAGCAGTCTATTGATGTTGTAACTATTCCGCGCCGTGCAGTTCAAACCGACCTCGAAGGTGACTTTGTGATGGTGTTGGTTGACGGTGAAGGTGCGCCAGTCGCTGAGCGCAGAAACATTGATATGGGCCGACAGGTTGAAGGCGGTGTGATTGTTCACTCTGGTCTAGAGAAAGACGATGCCGTTATTACTCAAGGCCTTCAGCGTGTTCGTAACGGTATGTCTGTTCGCATTCAACCTTCTGCGACTGAGCAAGCAGAGTAAGGGGCGTAGATATGTTAAGTCGTTTCTTTATTCAAAGGCCTAAGTTTGCCCTTGTTATATCCATAATATTAACGCTGGCAGGTGCGATCTCTCTCGCTATCTTGCCTGTGGCGGAATACCCAAAAATTAGCCCACCTTCGGTAAGTGTGTCTGCTTTCTACACGGGCGCAAGTGCTGAGGTTGTGGAACAGGCGATAGCCGACCCCATAGAAACTTCGGTTAATGGCGTTGAAGATATGATCTACATGTCTTCAAAAAGTGCTAACGATGGTTCATACAACCTTAACGTAACTTTTGATGTTGGTACTGACCCAGATATGGCTCAGGTCAACGTTCAGAACCGAGTTGCTCAAATCGAATCGAAGCTTCCGCAAGAAGTTCGAATGGTGGGTGTGACTGTTAAAAAGCGTTCACCAGACCTTTTGATGGTATTGAACTTCTACTCTCCGAACGGTGAGTACGATGACCAATTCCTGATCAACTACGTTAACCTAAACATTAAAGACCAACTGGCTCGTGTGAAGGGCATCAGTGAAGTTAACGTGTTGGGTGGTGGCGAATACGCGATGCGTGTTTGGTTAGACCCTGAGAAAATGGCAAACCTCAATATCACCACATCTGACGTGAATCGTGCTTTGGCGGAACAGAACGTTCAGGTTGCTGCTGGTCGTATTGGTGCTGCACCTTATAACAATGCACAAGAAGTACAATTCAACTTGGTGACAAAAGGCCGACTGGAAACGGCGGATGAGTTCGAGAACGTTGTACTTCGCGCCACTCAAGATGGTTCAACGGTTTACTTAAAAGACATTGCACGTGTTGAGCTTGGTAAAAAGTTCTACGATGGCAATGGTAAATACCGTGGTCAAGACGCTTCAATCGTAACGCTGTCACTTCAGTCTGACGCTAATGCCCTGGAAAGTGGTAAAGCGGTGATGGCGATGCTAGAGAACCTAAGCAAGAACTTCCCAGAAGGTGTGGCTTATGAAGCGAGTTACGACACCACGGTCTTCGTTGCTGAGTCGATCAAAGGCGTAGTAAAAACCCTAATTGAAGCTATTTTGCTGGTAATTGCAGTAACCTACCTGTTCTTAGGTAGCGCTCGTGCAACCTTGATTCCTGTTGTTGCGATCCCTGTATCTTTGATCGGTACGTTTGCCATCATGCAGATGACGGGCTTTACCATTAACACGGTAACCCTGTTTGGTTTGATATTGGCGATTGGTATCGTAGTTGATGATGCGATCTTGGTTATCGAGAACGTTGATACCACGATGGCTAAAGACCCAACCATTTCTCCACGTAAAGCTACGCTGATCGCGATGAAAGAAGTAACGGGTCCGATCATTACTTCAACCTTGGTACTACTTGCGGTATTCATCCCTGTTGCAATGCTTCCGGGTATTACTGGCATCATGTATCGTCAGTTCGCTCTGACTATCTGTATCGCGGTTGTTATCTCTTCAATTAACGCATTAACGCTATCACCTGCATTGTGTTCACTGGTTCTTAAGCAGGGTGGTGGTAACACGGCGCGTTGGTACCAAGCATTTAACCGTGGTCTAGAGTCTGTTACTAACAAATACGGTCAAGTGGCTGGCTTCTTAGTTAAGAAAGGCGTTCTACTGTTCACTTTCTTCTTCGTGGCTTTGGCGGCTGTGACTTACTTTGCGAAGACAACGTCTACCGCGTTTGTACCTCAAGAAGATAAAGGTATTTTGCTGGTTAACGTTCAGCTTCCTGACGCGGCATCCTTGTCTCGTACCGAAGAAGTGACTAAGCAGCTGCTTGAAATGGTTGAACAAGAGCCGGGTGTTGATGGCGTAACACTCGTAAACGGCTACGCATTCATGACGGGCGCTTCTGCGTCGAATGGTGCGTCAATGTTTATCAAGCTGCACGATTGGGATATGCGTAATGCGTTAGATGGCCAACACTCTGCTCAGGCTATCTCGCAGCGTATTAATGGTCGTGCTGCGACTGAGCTGCCTCAAGCTGTCGTGTTTGCGATGGGGCCTCCTGCAGTTCCGGGCATGGGCGCCGCCTCTGGTTTCGAGTTTGTACTTGAAGATACGTTAGGCCGCAGCCGTACTGACCTTGCGATGGTGATGAATGACGTGATAGCTGAGGCGAGCAAACAGCCTGAGATTTCACATACATTCAGTACTTTCCGCGCCAACGTACCTCACTACTATGTGGATATTGACCGTGAGAAAGCACAACAGTTAGGTATTCCGTTGTCGGAAATCTTCCAAACGCTACAAGGCAACCTCGGTTCGTTGTACGTGAATGATTTCACCATGTTTGGTAAGAACTTCCGTGTAACCATGCAAGCAGACAGTGATCACCGTAGCAGCATGGATGACCTGCAACGATTCCACGTACGCTCTTCTGCTGGCGAGATGATCCCGTTAAGCACGCTTGTAACTTACGATCAGATTTTTGAACCCGATGTAGCATGGCGTTACAACATGTACCGCAGTGCGGTAATCCAAGGCCAACCAGCACCGGGTTACTCAAGTGGTGATGCTATAGCAGCAATGGAACGAGTGGCGGCAGAAGTTCTTCCACAAGGTTACCAGTACGAGTGGACTGGCATGGCTTACCAAGAGGTTCTAGCGGGTAACCAAGCTATCTTTGCCTTCGCACTGGCACTGATCTTTATTTACTTGTTCATGGTGGCTCAGTATGAGAGCTGGACGATCCCGATTGCCATTATCTTGGTTGTTCCGGTTGCGACCCTAGGTTCCTTCTTGGCACTGAACCTTACGGGTACACCGCTAAACTTGTACGCGCAAATAGGCTTGGTTCTCTTGATAGCCTTGGCAGCAAAGAACGCAATCTTGATTGTAGAATTTGCGAAAGTTGAGCGTGAAGAGAAAGACGCACCGATCGACGATGCGGCAGTCAAGGGTGGTACGCTACGTTTCCGTGCTGTGAACATGACGTCTTGGTCGTTTATCTTGGGTATCTTCCCACTAATCTTTGCAGCCGGTGCAGGTCACGTTAGCCAGAACTCTCTGGGTATTTCATTGATCGGTGGTCTGTTATGTGTGTTGTTGGCGGGTACTTTCCTAATCCCAGGCTTCTATGCATTTGTACAACGCAAGCGTGAAAACGCACATGGCGGTAATACTAAATTAGTACCACTTGATGATGAGTAGAAGAAGTTACTTTTCAAAAACCGGATTCTTCTTAAAGTAAATCCTTAATCCTTGTAAAAATTAAGGCTTAGCAGTGTGCTAAGCCTTTTTTATTACTCAGGTGTATAAAAACGCTTTTTATATAATCAAATTCTTATTATGTGATAGAGCTAACACTCTATTTTTGGTTTTCTAATAAAATGATGTTTTATTAATAAGTGTATGTTTATTAATGAAATATAGGTGTTCGGCTAACGCTTGTATGCTCGAAACTATTTGCACAATAGTGTGAACTGTTTCAAAATTACGAAGTTATATTGAAATTTTCTGTGCATTGAGGTTCTTATGAAGGTCATTGATTTATTTAAACACCGAGGCGATAGCTTGTCTTCGCAACACTCAGAGTTTATGCAATGGATGTCTCCAGCTCTTAAAGATTACTGGGGCGACTTTCTGAATCGTACGCAAAATAGTCATTTCTTTGCGTGGGTTCGTGATCACCACAAACCTGCGGTAAATGAAGATGTGCCGGTAGAGCAACCAATCGTATTGAAGCCAGAAGCACAACTTGTGTTTGATGAGCTGAACGAGAAGATTGGTGAAGTTATTCATACTGGCGACTGGATCAATGTAAGCCAAGATCGTATCAACCAATTCGGTCTTGTGACTGAAGATATGCAGTGGATCCATACAGAGCCTGAGAAAGCAGAAACTGATTCTCCTTTCAAAACGACTATCGCGCATGGTTTCTTAACTTTGTCTTTGCTTCCTCGTTTGACTGACAGCGTTGATCCTGACAAGTCTCAATTCCCAACAGCTAAAATGGTTGTGAACATTGGTCTTAACCAAGTTCGTTTCCCATACCCTGTAAAATCGGGCAGCAACGTTCGTGCAAAAAGTACGTTAACGAAAGTAACACCAATTAAGAAAGGTCTAGAGATCGAACGTGAGATCCGCGTAGAAATCGAAGGTGTTCGTCGCCCTGGTGCCGTTATCGTTTCAGTGATTCAACTTCACTTCTAAGTGGCTTGTAACTAAGCGACTGTAAAGATTCAAAAAAAGAGAGAGCGTGATGCTCTCTCTTTTTGTTTTCATAAGATACAACTTACTCACTTACTTAATGCGAGTGTAGCCGTATTCCTCAATAAGGTCTTGGCCTTGTTTAGATTTCACAAACTTGATGAAATCTTTGCTCTCTTCAGAAACCGAATCGATCTTGTGCAGCAACAAGAATGGGCGAGCCAGCTCATAGCTATGGTTAGCGATGTTTTTAGATGTCGGTTCTACACCTTCAAAAGTGATGGCCTTGATTGAACGATCGATTGAGCCAACAGAGATAAAGCCAATCGCGTGCGGGTTGTGGTTCACGATGGTTTTAACCATGCTGTTGCTGTTAACCACTAAGTTATTTGGGTTGATGTCAGACACTAAACGGTCGTTAATGATCTTCGTTAAACCAAGCAAGCTCTCGAAGCTGTAGCGTGAACCTGAAGAGGCTTCACGAGTTACCACCGCGATAGGTTGATCGGCACCACCCACTTCTTTCCAGTTGGTGATTTTACCTTTGTAGATATCAAACAGCTGTTCGCGAGAAACGTTATTCACGCTATTTGAGCGATTAGTTACAACAGCTAAGCCGTCAAAAGCAATTGGGAATACTTTGAGTTTGTCGCTCTGTTCTTGATCAGTTAAGTAACGTGAGCTCATCCCGATGTCAGCCACACCTTTATTAACCAAGGTAATACCCGCTGTCGAGCCGATGCCCTGAACCGCGATATAGTTCTCAGGGTGAGTCTTGTTGTACTCCTCTGCTAATACGTCCATCACTCGAGAAACAGAAGTGGAGCCCGAAATATTGGTTTCTTGCGCTAAAACAGCTTGAGAAGACAGGGCTAAGGATAAAAGAGAGGCAAGCGCGACTCGTAACATAAACAACTCCTAGTTAATAACATTTGTCGCATATCATAGGTGGGTTATATGACACTTTTGTGAAATTCTATATGCTTGCTTTATGGTGAAAAGGGCTAATGAATGTTCGGTTTGAGAACCCTCACGTGAGTAAGATTGGTTTATGGGAGCGTGGTCGGGATTTTGTTTGGGTGGGTTCGCTAAAATCTTGGTTGAGTCCTAAGCTTTCAAGAGGGATTTCAACTTTGAGAATTTCTATGAAGTTACAAGGAGTGTTATGTCCATCATTCATATAGAACTTAATCGTCTTCTCGTTGGGGCTGAAAAGCTCTGTACTTCCCGTAATAGCAGTTTACCTGTTGAGTTAGGCAAATCCTTATTTGAAGAGTGTGAGGGCGGTGTGATGTTCTCACAGGCGCATTATCTGCTCGACTCATCTCATAGTGATTACACAAACGACGTTGCCTGCGTGACTTTTGATGAGCCGTTAGCATGTTGGCTGATTACAGTGCCATTAGAAGAGGATGCACAGTCTGATACTGTGGCTTGGGGACCTTATCCTTATCTTCCTAAATCGAAAGACCTTGAAGCAGTGTTGGCTGAGATTGAAAAAGATCCCAAATCGTACTTTTGGTCATAGCCACCAACCTTATGTCTTAGCTGGTGGTGATACAACGCCTAAATCCATCGGCTTTGATGTGCCGAAACCAAACCTTTCACCTCAATTTATTTCAATTCTTTAAATCTGTGGTTTCACGCTTTGCAATTGAGATTGTGCGATAAGCGAACGGAAATCTTTCGGTGTTTTTCCATGGTACGTTTTAAAGGCGGTACTGAAATGCGCAGCGCTCTTAAAGCCAGATTCATAAGCGATTTGGGTAATGGATTTGGTCGACGTTCTCAGCTGCGTTGCGGCATGAGCAATACGCTTGATCTTCAACAAGTTTGAAAACGAAAGATCTTCAGCTGATAAACGACGTTTCAGTGTGGCTGGCGACATTCCCATGTAGCTGGCGAGCGTGTCTAAAGAGATATTATTTTCAATATTCTGTTCAATGTAGTGAATGACTTTTTGTGTCACCGTTAACCTTGAAGCGCGTGCGATGATAACTAGCAGAGCAGGATATTGTTCGACCATCAGTGAGAGCAAACCTAACCCTAATTGAGTGAGTGCGTAGTCATTTTTAGTTGAAGAATGAGCTAAAGACATGATTAGGTCTTTCAGTTCGCAGATCTCTGTATCGGTTTGGTTGAATTTGATGTACTGGTTGGGGACTCGAGTAGATTCTAGGTCACTGAATTGGTTGATGAACTTTTGGAAAATATTTAAATCAAAGTCTAAACAGGTTGCGCTGAATTCGCCGTTTTCTGTATCTACTGTGATGTCTTTGATTTGGCCTGAGTTATAAAGTGTGAAATCGCCTGCCTGCAATGAGGCTTCGGTGCCATCGGGGAGCACGAAAGAGATACTGCCTTTTGAAACGATGAAAATACCATTTTTAGAGGCGGGGTACCGTTCTCGTTTCCTGGGGATGAAGTTTCTAAATTGAGTAACTGTTATTGATGACATAATGTGCTTCTTTGACGTTGTAAACGAGTTGCTTATTCATTTTAGTATTGTTTAAGCATGAGACATTTACAAAAAAGGCGCTAATAATTAGCGCCTTTAGAAGTGAACCTTTGAAGCATTTGACCTTGAAAGGCCTAGCCTTTGCAGCTACTAAGCTTCGGTTTCGTTTGTTGTTTCAGGCTCGCTAGGCAAGTCCGCAAATACTTGAGTAGGCTTTGCTACCAAATTACGGTTTTCCTGATTAACTTCAGAGAGAACTACTTCTAAAACGTCTCCCAGTTTGTATACCATTTCTTTATCGATAGATACAGTACCCATATCACTGTTGCACTCGATTCTTTCTTTATTATCAAGAATGAGAGAACCAGGGATAAATGCAGCGGCACCATTCTCTAGCAAGCGAACACGCATACCTGCGCGGTTAATGTCGAAGATTTCTGCTTGGAAGCGCGTTTCTTCTGCTGGTGCATTAGCTAACGTACGAGCATATAACCAATCACCAACATTACGCTCAGCCATACCGTGATGGCGGCGGTGTAGTGCAAGTTCATCACCGATAGTCTCATCTGGTGTTTGAATTGGTGCTTTGCCAAGGATATGTGCTTTCAGCATACGGTGGTTAATCATGTCACCGTATTTACGAATTGGAGACGTCCAAGTCGCGTAAATGTCTAGACCCATTGCGTAGTGTGGTGCAGGCTCGTTGCTAATTTCACTGTACGCTTGGAATTTGCGAATACGGTTGTCGTAGTAATTGCTGTCAAGTGAACCTAACCAACGACGCAATGCTGCAAAACCTTCAAGAGAAACGATCTGCTCTTCTGTGAACGGTGTGTCTGCTTGTGGATTAACCAGTTCAAGAACGTCTGCAACTTTCTCGGCTTTGAAACCAGAGTGGCAGTTAAACACACCTTGGTTGAAGCTTTCTTTTAACACTCGACCTGCACAGATGTTTGCGCTGATCATCGACTCTTCAACAAGCTTGTTTGCACTGCGACGCATGTCTGCATGAATTGCAACAACATCGTTATCTTCGCTAAGTTCAAAGCGGTAGTCAGGGCGATCTGGGAATACCACTGCGTTTGCTGAGCGCCATGCTGAACGTGCTTGTGCAAATTCGTGTAGGTCAGAAACAATCGCTGCGATTTCTTCAGATGGTTGCCACTTCTCTGATGTACCTGTTTCTAGCCAGTCTGATACGTTGTCGTATGCTAGACGAGCGTGAGATTTAATGTTCGCCGCGAAGAACTTAATGTCATCGCCAATAACGCCATCTTTAGATACGGTTACTGTGCAGCATAGGGCAGGGCGAACTTCATTCTCGATAAGCGAACATAGATTGTCTGCAAGGTCTCGAGGTAACATTGGGATGTTACGACCAGGTAGGTAGATAGTGAAGCCACGTTCGCGAGCTACTTTGTCCATTGCATCATCTGGAGAGATGTACGCTGTTGGATCAGCAATCGCGATAGTCAGTTCAAAATCACCGTTCTCTTTCTTTTTCGCGTACAGCGCATCGTCCATATCTTTTGTGCTTTCGCCATCGATAGTCACAAAAGGAACATGGGTCATGTCTACACGTTCAAGATCAGCATCATCGTTGATCTGCCAGTTGTCGATACCTTCGGGCTCGCTGTTTGGAAGGTCATTTTGTGCGAGAGTTACCCACCAAGGTGCGATCTTGTCGTCAGCGTCAGTGATCTTTTCTGAGATTTGCGCCAAGAAGCCATTATCGCCTTTTAGCGGGTGCTGAATGATGTGTGCAACAACCCAGTCACCTTCTTTTAGCGTCTCAGGGTTTAAACCTTTCTGAGCTTTAGCTTTAAGTTGCAGCTTTTTCAGCTGTGGGTGATCAGGAACAACGTTAAGTCGACCTTTGAACAGCTTTACTCGTGCGATGAATCGAGTAAGCCCTTGTTCCACTAGCTCTTCTGGCTCAGCTACTTCACGTTCTTTTTCAGTTCGGATGATAGCGACTACTTTGTCACCATGAATGCATTTCTTCATATACGGTGGCGGGATGAAGTAGCTAGTCTTGCTATCTACTTCTAGAAAACCAAACCCTTTTTCAGTGGCTTTGATTGTGCCTTCCTTTTTCGGGAGGGTTTCTTGGATTTGTTGCTTAAGCTGAGCGAGTAGAGGGTTATCTTGAAACATCTTACTTTTATCTTACGAGAACAATTGAGCACACTATAATCATTGCGAAGCCTGATTACTACTTAAAGCCGAAAGGAGAGCAAATTAATTGCCGTCTTATTTACTAGGTTCAATTCAATTGATGTAAACGGCTATGACGAGATATTCATCAAGTTTTGACGATATGATAGCCAGTATTGAAAGAAAACCGAAAAATATGTGATGTAATTCAATTTTTTCTGGCTTTTTTTATGCATTTAAGGAATAATCCGCCTCCCTTAGACGTCCCTAATGGCTTGAAGTGTTTTATTACTGCTTCGTAACTCTGAATGGAATCAGTATCTGATTGGATCAGTATTGGAAATGGTAGAGCTCCCGGGACCTTTTGTTTACTTATATATAGTGGGATCCCAATGTCCGAATCTGTAATTCAATTTAATGAATTAGCCCTAAACGAAAACATCCTTTCAGCTCTTGATAGCATGGGTTTCGTTTCTCCAACTCCAATCCAAGCAGCAGCTATTCCTCTTCTTCTTGAAGGCCGTGACGCACTAGGTAAAGCACAGACTGGTACTGGTAAAACAGCAGCATTCTCTCTGCCTTTACTAAACAAAATCAACCTAAACCAACACAAACCACAAGCAATCATCATGGCTCCTACTCGTGAGCTAGCGATCCAAGTTGCTGCGGAAATCAAAAACCTAGGCCGTGACATCAAAGGTCTTAAAGTTATTGAAATCTACGGTGGTGCTTCAATCGTTGACCAAATGCGCGCTCTAAGCCGTGGTGCTCACATTGTTGTTGGTACTCCAGGTCGTGTTAAAGACTTACTAACTCGTGACCGTCTACACCTAGATGAAGCACACACATTTGTTCTTGATGAAGCAGATGAAATGCTAAAAATGGGCTTCGTAGATGACGTTACTTGGATCCTTGAGCAAGCGCCAGAATCTGCACAACGTGTACTATTCTCTGCAACTATGCCTCCAATGGTTAAGACTATTGTTGACCGTTACCTACGTAACCCTGCAAAAGTTGACGTTGCTGGTACTAACCACACAGTTGATAAAGTAGCGCAGAACTTCTGGGTTGTTAAAGGCGTAGAAAAAGACGAAGCAATGTCTCGTCTACTAGAAACTGAAGAAACTGACGCGTCAATCGTATTCGTACGTACTCGCCAAGATACTGAGCGTCTAGCTGATTGGCTGTCTGCACGTGGCTTTAAAGCTGCTGCACTGCACGGTGATATTCCTCAGTCTCTACGTGAGCGCACTGTTGATCACATCAAACAAGGTGTTATCGATATCCTAGTTGCAACAGACGTTGTAGCTCGTGGTCTTGATGTTCCACGTATCACTCACGTATTCAACTACGACATCCCATTCGATGTTGAATCTTACATCCACCGTATTGGTCGTACTGGCCGTGCTGGACGTAAAGGTAAAGCGATCCTTCTAGTTCGCACAAACCAAATTCGTATGCTTCGCACAATCGAGCGCGTAACTAAGTCTACAATGGAAGAAATCCAACTTCCTCTACGTGACCAAGTTGCTGCTGCACGTGTTGCTAAGCTTGGCGCTGAGCTTGAGACAGAGAAAGAAAGCAAAGCTCTAGAAAACTTCGCAGGTCTTATTACTACTCTGCAAGAGTCTCTAGACGTTGATGCTGCTACTCTAGCTGCAATGCTTCTTAAGCGTCAGCAAGGTAAGAGCCCACTGTTCTACATTGGTGAAGACCCAATGATCGCTGCTATTGAGCGCGACAAGAACCGTCGTAAAGAGCGTCGTGAAAACCGTGATAACGGTGGCCGCGATTTCAATACTCAAGACTGGGATACTTACCAACTACAAGTTGGCCGTGAGCAAGGTGTTCAGGTTAAAGATATCGTTGGCGCACTTGCAAACGAACTTGGCCTAACCAAAGGTTCTATCGGTGCTATCAAACTTGACCAAGGTTCAACTTACGTTCAACTGCCAAAAGCAATGAACTCTGAAACTGCTGGTAAACTAAGCAAGCTACGCATCCGTCAAAAAGAAGCTGGCGCTGTTGTTGTAGACTTCAACGATTTCCGTGAACCACGTCGTGGTAACGGTGGCCGTGGTGGTCGTGATGGTGGTCGTGGTGGTTACCGCGGAAACCGTGATGGCAACCGTGATGGTAATCGTGAAGGCGGTCGCGGTGGATACCGTGGCAACCGTGACGGTAACCGCGATGGCAACCGTGAAGGCGGCCGTGATGGCGAGCGTCGCTTCGACCGTAACCGTGGTGGCGATCACCGTGGCAACTACCGTGGCGAACGTGGCCATGGCAACGGCGGTAACCGTGGTCGTCGTCCAGAGCGCAACGAAGGTTAATCAACCTTTAAGTTAGACGCCTTAGTCTAGACACTGAATTTAAAAGCCGAGCATTATGCTCGGCTTTTTTGTGCCTGCTTGTTCATTCTTCCGACCGCACTGCGCATAACTCATGCACCTTACTTCACGCCAAGATTGATATTACTTCTGCAACCCAGTTAGAAATGATTGTTCAAACTCCCGGATGAAGGGAGCAATCACTCTATCTTGCTCCGTTAACGTAGCTGTATAGCATTGTAAGGCTATACTTAAATTACGTGCTACAGGTTGGGGTGGTAGTCATAAAATCCTCTTAAATTGCTGTGTAGTCTGTTTACGCAGGGCTTAACTTCTAGAGAGTGGAGAGTGTGGGATAGGGCGAGTATTGTTACTTTGTTTCATGATGCTGACCGTCTTACCGGATCACTCAAATCAAGTTAAAAATAGTTTAAGCATTCGTTTGCGTTGTCAGTTTGTTCATTTTCATATTCAACTATTTTTTAATTTTGCTCTCAAAATAAATAAATTAATGACTAAGATCAACTTAATTGTGTTCATTTGGTGATTTTTTCAAAACAAAAGTTGAAAGATTCAAAAATTATTGAATAATGGGCTTGACTAAAATTGAAGTAAACACTTCATCTAATTCGTACTGAAACAGGATCCATATCCAATGTCTAATTCGTTTGTTCTGGTTATTAACTCGGGTAGTTCATCCCTAAAATTTGCTGTCATTGATTCTGTTTCTGGTGAAGCAGTGTTGAGTGGCTTAGGGGAGTGTTTTGGTCTTGAAGATGCTCGCATGAGCTGGAAATACCAAGGCGAGAAAACTGAAATTGCTATTCAGGGTGAAGGTAGCCACCACAAGATTGCTATTGGCAAATTGGTAGGCCTGATGGAAGACCTTGGTTTCACGACAGATATCGTGGCTATCGGTCACCGTATCGTTCACGGTGGTGAGAAGTTCACTCAAACGGTTCGCATTACTGAAGAAGTAACGAACGAGATTGAAAGCCTATCTGATCTTGCTCCACTTCATAACCCAGCAGGTGCTATCGGCATCCGTGCTGCGATCGAAGCTTTCCCTTCTCTTCCTCAGTTCGCTGTATTTGATACGGCTTTCCACCAAACAATGCCACAACGCGCATTTACTGGTGCAATCGCTAAAGAACTATACACAGACTTCGGTGTACGTCGTTACGGCTTCCACGGTACTAGCCACTACTTCGTAAGCCGTGAAGCTGCGAAGATGCTAAACAAGCCTGTTGAAGAATCTAGCTTCATCTCTGTTCACCTAGGTAACGGCGCATCAGTATGTGCTATCAAAGACGGTAACAGTGTTGATACGTCAATGGGTTTCACACCACTTTCTGGCCTTATGATGGGCACACGTTGTGGTGACTTAGACCCAGGTATCATCGAATACCTACTTAAGAAGGGTTGGTCACAAGAGCAGGTCTTTAACTCTCTTAACAAGGAGTCTGGCTTCCTAGGTGTGTCTGGTCTTACGAGCGATGCTCGTGGCATTTTAGAAGCTATGGAAGAGGGCCATGAAGGCGCTAAGCTGGCTTTCGAAGTATTCACATACCGCGTAGCTAAATACGTTGCTTCTTACCTTGCAACACTAGACTCTCTAGACGGCATCATCTTCACTGGTGGTATCGGCGAGAACTCTCTACCAATCCGTCGTGAAATCTTGAAAAACCTTAAGATCCTAGGTTTTGTTGAAGATGTCGCTGGTAACGAATCTGCTCGCTTTGGTGCTGACGGCATCATCGCTAAGTCTGAGATGCTAGACGCAGTAGCAATGGTTATCCCAACCAACGAAGAGTTCGTTATCGCTCAGCAGTCGGTAGAACTTCTGTAATTTAGCTTAAAACTAAATACTGAAAAGCGAGCCAATGTGGCTCGCTTTTTTGTTATATAGCTAGAGAACGGAGATTAAAACAGGCTGCTTGGCATTGAGTGGCTGCTTTATGTTTGTGCAACGAACCGCTCTGCTGCCTTTAGTCCCATTTGGTAACCCGCTTCAAGCTTGTCTTTATCGGTGGTTAATCGTCCCACAGCGAAGCCATCATCAGGAACGATAACCTTAATCGTGCAATCATGAGGTGGGTTCTCAATAAATTCTAAGGTTTGATTGTATTGCTCTGCACGAGTGATTATGGCCTCAGCCAGTTGAGGTGTCTCTTTCATCGGGCGACGTAATAGCCAAGGTGCTTTAGGTGGGCGCTTTTTGTAACCCTGCTTTTGCGAGAGGATCACGGTGATCTGTTTCGCCCCTTGTTTATAAGCTTCAATCACTGGAATGGAATCGACTACACCGCCGTCTATCATTTTTCGACCATTTACTCTCAGAGGCGTGCGGTAGGCCATAGGGACAGAGCAGGAAGCTTTGAGGAGCTCTTCTAGGTTACTTTTTTCTCCCTGCGTGTAGAGCGGTTCACCAGTTTCAACATCCGTGGTCACGACTTGAAAGGGAAGCGGTTGTTTATCGAAGGCTTCCATATCGTATGGATAGTGCTGTGCGATATGATCCCAAAGCCAGTCGAGGTCAAGTAAGTGTCCACCTTTGGCAAACTTCTTGAAGTTAATAAACTCAGGTTGGCATGAGTAGTCAGAAATAATGGTATAGGTACGGCCGCGTTGGTTAGATAACCAAGAGGCTAAATTGGTTGAGCCCGCAGAGACGCCGATGCAGAAATCGAACGGATTGTATTGGTGGTCGATAAAGCCGTCTAACACCCCAGCAGCAAAGATGCCACGCATTGCACCACCTTCCACAACTAGGGCATGTTTTGATTCTAGTGTCATTTGATTATGGGCTCCCTAATTCTTATAGATGCATATCCTTTACACTGTTATTAATACTAGATAAATAGTCGGATGTGTAGGTTAACCATTATTTTTCAGGATAGTGGATTACGTTATGGAACACCGCATTGTCTTCACCGAGGTTCTTATATCCGTGCTTTTGGTTTGCGTTAAAGCGAACGGCTTGGCCTGCTTGTAATGTTTGCCATTCACCATCAAATAGCACGGCCATCTCTCCTGAGATACATAATATGTGCTCGGTAACGCCAGTATTATGCGGGTCGGATTCATGCTGATAGCCAGGAGCGAGGGTTAGCTCGAAGATCTCAAACCCAAGTGCTTCCTCAAAAGGAAATAATAAACTGACGAAGAAGCCAACGTTATATTCTTCACGCCTTAACTCGTTTGCATCTCTGAATAGACTCGTCAGCTCCTTGTTCGAACTTTCTGCGATGAAACTGGAAAATGACACTTCAAACCCGGATGCGATCTGCCAGAGTTTAGCGACGGTAGGACTGGATTCACCACGTTCAATTTGACCTAACATCGCTTTACTTACGCCTGTCGCTTTTGCTGCTTTATCTAGGCTCCAGCCTTTTTCTTGGCGTAGGCGTTTTAAGTTAGTCCCGACTTTAATTTCTGTTTGCATACTTTTTCTACAAGATTTTATCTATAAATAACTTGTGCGTTATAGCGCACAAGTGCTAGGTTTAGCTTATGGACGTTATAACGCACATAGGAATAAAATAACATGACTAAGCTAAAATTTTCTCACGTCAGTACGGGGTTTATTGCTGTATTTATTGGGTATGCAAGCGCCGCAGCGATCATTTACCAAGCTGCTATGAGTGCCGGAGCAACTCATGAGCAGGTCGCGTCATGGTTCTGGGCGTTGGGAATTGGCATGGGGACAACCACGATATTGCTTTCTTTCTGCTACAAGAAACCGGTCGTGACGGCTTGGTCGACGCCGGGCGCTGCACTGTTGATTACTTCGCTCGAAGGTCTGACGATGAATCAGGCGGTTGCTGTATTCCTGTTTAGTTCACTGTTGATCACGATAGTCGGTATGGCTGGAATATTTGAAAGGGTACTGAAACAGATTCCCACATCGATAGCATCGGCCATGCTGGCGGGGATTTTATTGCAGTTCGGTTTGGGCTTGTTTACATCGTTAATGGAAGAGGTACAGATAGTGGCGGTCATGCTTGCTGTGTTTGTTTTGGCGAATTCGAGGTTAGGAAATTTACTCATCCCAAGCATTTTCGCCATTGCTTTGGTTATGTGTATTGGTCTTGGCAAACTCGATGTCAGTCAGGTCACGCTAGGTTTAACGGCACCGGTATTCATCATGCCTGATTTCGAATTCTTTTCTTTGCTTAGTGTTGGTATTCCGCTGTTCATAGTGACCATGGCTTCGCAGAACTTGCCGGGATTTGCTGTGCTTAAAGCCAACGGGTATCAGGTAGATTCATCGAAGATCATCACTACCACAGGTGTGACAGGGTTACTATTAGCACCGCTCGGAGGCTTTGCGTATAACCTTGCCGCAATCACAGGAGCGATCTGTATGGGCCCTAATGCCGATGATGACCCGAAAACACGTTATATGGCAGGAATTTCGATGGGCGTGTTCTATTTGTTAGCTGGCGTGATGGGGATGTCATTTGTGTCGCTGTTTAGCGCGGTTCCTTCAGCGGTAATCATCGCTGTTGCTGGGTTAGCTGTAATGCCTACATTGATGAACTGTTTAGCGGTTTCGATGGCAGACAGCCACTACAGAGAGCCAGCACTGTTTACGTTCTTATTTACTGCTTCTGGAACAAATTTATTGGGTATCGGAAGTGCGTTCTTGGGGCTTTGTATCGGATTGCTTTGTTGCTGGTTACACAATTACAAAGTCAGAACGAATGGGGATAGCAGAGCTTCGCAAGCTTAGTCGTAATGATGCCAAGTTTGCCTATGCAAAGCTCGATTTTATTGAATCTCATCATGCAGCTCTAAACTTGGTATAAATATTTTGATTGAATAAGCCTTTGGTTGTGATTGAGATAGTATTTTGCTACAAAACGCGCATAATCTCGCTATACAACATTTAAAGAAGATATTCCTATGACTACGTTTCAATACTACTTTCACCAATTGCCTTGCTTTGACTGTAAAAAAACGACAGTAAGCACAGATCTTGGTTGGTTAACGCCAGCGATGAAAGAGGTGGTTTTAGCGCAACTGACTGAAACACTTGCACAAGGTGAGATTACTCCTGACCTTACTGCGAACGTTGTTTGCACGAAAGAAGAAGCTCGTGAGTACTTGCTGTTAAACTTCTTTGGTTATTCAGAAGAAGAGCTTGAAGGCGAAATCGAGGCGGATGATGAGCAAGAAGTCGCTGACGAGATCGCAGAGCTGCTTGAAGACGGTAAAGACACGATTGAGTTCGAACATGAAGTAGCGCTTCAGTGTTGTGCTGACTGCGACATCATCGAAGAGTAACTAAATATCTTCTAAAGTAAGCGAATCGGTTTGCCATATCCGGTGATAGGTCATTCGCAAAAGGCGCTCGTGAACAATTGTTCACGAGCGCCTTTTTTGTATCCAGTTTGGAAATTCAGCATTAAGATGCTTAGCTGTTGATGATACCTTGCTCATTGAGTTGGGAAAGGATCTCCGCCGTTTTCTCACGGAATAAATCTCTCAGTAAACGAACGGTTGGCGTGATGGATTGACGGCTTGGGCATACCAACCACAGCTCAGTTGGTGTCGGCTCATAGTTGGGCATGATCTTGACTACATCGCCAGACAGCAAATGACTCGACATATCCAAACAAGACTTTATCGCGATGCCTTTTCCTGCGACACACCATCGCCTAACTAGGTCAGCGTCATTGGATGCACGATTCCCTTTGAGCTTTACTTTGTGGTCTTGGGTGCCGTCGTTAAATACCCACTCATCCTGTAACATGTCATGGAGTTGATACAGCAGCCCATTGTGCTCAGCCAAATCACTTGGATGGTCTGGGCTGCCTTTTTCTGCGAGATACGAAGGTGAAGCACATAATATTCTTGGCACATCACAAATTTTGAAGCCATACATGTTGGCATCAGTTGGCGAACCGTAACGCAACGCCATATCCACAGAATCACGATAAAAGTCGATGTTACTATCGCTGATACTCGTTCGAAGTGTCGCTTGAGGGTAATCAAATAGAAACTCATCTAGCCAAGGTATGACGAGGTTTCGCCCTAAATCTGATGAAAGCGCGATTCGAATTTCGCCATCAATGACACCAAGCTCCTCGCGTATATTGAGTTTCGCTTGGTCCAACATTTTCAACGCTTGTTCGCACTCTGGTAAATATCGTTCTCCAGCGGGAGAGAGGCGCAGATGACGAGTGGTTCTTACGAAAAGCTCTGCACCGAGTGCCGCTTCAACGCGTTTCACCGCCGCACTTGCCGTTGCTGTCCGCATGTCTAGGTTAGTGGCGGCTGCTGTGATACTGCGAAACTCCGCTACCTTTAAAATTACTTGTAAGTCTTCAAGAAGCATTTCATTTCCCTGTTCTGAGCCGTGAATCGGTTGACCTGTTTGTCATAAGTTTGGCCATTTTGCTGTGGCTAATCTTAGTATTTTTCTTGCGTACACACACCTCATTATCAAAAATAATTTGATAATAATTCAAACATTAGGCTGTTTATCTAAAGTGAGAAATCTCTAAGATTCAATTATCGAATTTAAGGAGAAGCATCATGTCACTACCATTTACAATGAAAGCCATCGGATTTACTCAGTCGCTAGCGATTACAGAACCAGAAAGCCTGTTTGAATTTGAAACGAGCCTGCCGGAATTAAAAGAGAATGACTTACTGGTCAAAGTGAGTGCGACTTCTATCAATCCGGCAGACGCGAAAATCCGTATTCGCAACGCAAAAGATAAGACACTTGAGCAACCAAAAGTGTTGGGCTACGACGCTGTTGGGGAAGTGGTTGGTAAAGGCACAAACGTTGAAGGCTTCGAGTTAGGCGATCGTGTGTACTATGCGGGTGACGTAACACGAATGGGCGCTAACGCCGAATACCAAGCCGTTGACTACCGCATCACAGCTAAAGCGCCACAAAGCTTAACGGATGAAGCCGCGGTTGTTATGCCGCTTGCAACGCTCACTGCATGGGAGGCGTTGTTTGATCGCCTGCGTGTTCGCCCTGAAGAGAAAAAGTCTATCCTGATCATTGGCGGCGCTGGTGGTGTTGGCTCTATTACTATTCAGTTAGCGAAGCAATTAACCAACCTTAATGTTATAGCGACAGCGTCAAGACCTGAAACCGAACAGTGGGTAAAAGACATGGGTGCAGACCATGTAGTGAACCACCGTAACTTGGTTGAATCAGTGCGTGAGCAAGGGATCCAGTATGTGGATTACATCTTCAATGTTGCAGACACAAAAGGCCACTGGGACGCGATGGTAGAGTTGATTGCACCGCAAGGCATGATCAGCTCGATTGTTGAGTTTGATAGTGAGATTGACCTATCTGCACTACAAGGTAAGTCAGTAGGCTTCATTTGGGAGCTTATGTTTACTCGTTCTCTGTTCAACACCGACGATATCCAGAAGCAGCAAGATATCTTGTTCCAAACGGCGAACTTGATTGATGCGGGTCGTATTAAATCTACACTAACCACAACACTGAATGGTTTGAGTGCAGATACGCTGAAAGAGGCGCACCAACGTATTGAAAGCAGCGCATCGATTGGTAAAACAGCCATCAAATACTAAGTGTTAATGACCTAGAATATAGGCGTTTGAACCCTTGAGCATTCGATGAGTTTTAACGCTTGAATAGAAGAGCCCCAGATATTTTTCGTATTGCGATCTGTGTCTGGGGCGTCGTTCATCTATTAACCCTTCAGTTTATCGAGATGATTTGAATTGAATCTGAATCAGTTTTAACTCAAAGGGTGAGGGTTGTTTGTCTGCAATCAAAAAGCCGAACTGCTTGATGTCTTGAGCTTTCAGTTCTGGTGCATTGTTGAGTAATCGACCTCTAAACACGGCTCGAAAGTCCTCTAGTCTGAACACCTTCTTGAGCTGCTCACCTTTGCTGGTCTCAAAGCTGTGCTTGTAGTTGGTTCGATAGCCATCTTTCCATGTTGTGAACCTTAATTGGTAGGTGCGTCCGTCACCAACAAAGGATAACTCTACACTGTTCACCGCGGGATTTAACGATTCAAGGGAGCGGTTTATTGAGCTGAATCCACCGTTGTTTTCTAATGATAATTCACCTTTAAATAGGCTATCCTCGCCATCATAAACGATTCCACCTGTTGAAATGCCACCCATTACATTGTCGTTAATCGCAGACCATTTCTGGTGTTCGTTCGCTTTCGTGAAATCAATCATCTCTGTTCCTGCTGTTGATGTTTCAGGCCATAACAACGATACGCTGAGGGTTAACCATAAAGGCGTTATTCTCTTATGCAGATGGTACGCTGTGAAGTTTGACTCGTTCATGATTTACTCCATCGCTCATTAGTCCGCAGAAGGTTCAGTGGCGAGTATTCCTAGGCAATGGTCAATGAATTCAGAGTAGTTTGACGCGTTGTCGTACTCAATTTTCAGCGAACCATGAAACATCAGTGTGACGGTGACGTCTTTGTAGCTTAGCCAACAGGTGTAACCATCGTAATCATGCCAAGCTACCATTTCACCAACTTGATATTTGTTGTTCAGTTGTTCCCCGGAAGAGCGAATGAACTCGAATACTCTAAGAAACTCAATGATGGTGATCCTGTTGTCCATGTGTTGCTCCCGTTGTATTGCCCTTGAAAATTGCTTGTCGACTGCTTCCTAAGCTAACTACGACTGGGTGTTATGCTCCGATCACTAAAAGGGAATTTTTTGCTCCATAAACTGCTGTTTTATAATCTTTTCTGTGTCATTCCATATGTCCGGCTACTCCCTCCCATAACTTAGGTAATAGACTCGGAATAACGTTGTAAATCTCAAGATAAAGATGAGCTTAATTTGTGTTTACGGTGGTTAATTAATACTAGAGTCGATAGGATGAACAGCATTGGAGCCGTGTTATTGGTTGAAATGGAATCTACAGGAAGTACGTGTAAACATGATAGAAAAGCTGAAAAAGGAATGGTTTCTTGTAGGAATGGTAGTGGCCATGGTCATTGCTGTTTTTACGCCAGATTGGGGCAAATCAGGAGGGGTACTTCACCTAGATACGATTACGATTCTAGGCATTGCTTTAGTGTTTTTTCTACATGGTTTAGGTCTCTCTCCTAAAGCCATCCTTGAAGGGCTTTCAAATTGGAAGCTACACGTTTTTGTACAAAGCGCGACGTTCTTAGTTTACCCGCTGCTTTGGGTGGTATTCGGGCAAGGCTTTGTCGCTTATATGCCTGCAGCTCTGGCCTTTGGCTTTTGTTATCTTTTCGTTTTACCGAGTACGATTTCGTCGTCGGTTGCAATGACGGTGATTGGAAAAGGAAACCTACCTGGCGCGATATTTAATGCATCACTCTCTAGTATCTTGGGTGTGTTTATTACGCCTCTATTGATTCAACTCTTTATGGGGTTAGAAGGGGCTAAATTGAACTTGATGGAGTCGGTGATCTCCATATCTAAAATGCTATTGCTACCAATGATCGTTGGTCAGTTGATGCGCCCACTACTTTTTGAGTGGACTCAGAAACACAAGTCAGTGGTAAACAAATTAGACAAATACGTGATACTTCTGATTGTTTACAGTGCTTTCTGTGACTCTATTGAGCATGGCATTTGGAGTGACTTTTCACCGATGTTGTTATTGGCATCAACGGTGATTTGTTTACTGGTGTTAATGGTGATGGTGCACGGCATTCAATGGAGTGCTCGCAAGGTTGGATTCAATCATCAAGATGAAGTTGCAGCCGTGTTCTGCGGTACCAAGAAAACCTTAGCGGCGGGGATTCCTATGGCTAAAGTGATATTTGCCAATAACCCTAATCTAGGAATGATTTTATTGCCCATAATGTTATATCACCCGATTCAGATTTTTTATTGTGCGGTGCTAGCCAATCGTTATGCAAAGGTCGAAACGCAATCGACTTAAGCTTGTTTGCTGTTACGAGTACAACAGAAAAACGCCTTTCACTTCGTAGTGAAAGGCGTTTGTATTTGAATCTACTTCACTTTAACTAGCGTACTTGAATCGGTGTGTGCGAAGGCTTTGTCGTAGATCTCCAAACCTGTGGTTTGAGAGTAAGTTAGCGTGTCGTCAGAAATGCTGATGTTCATTGTGAAGTCTGTGGTGGTTGCGTTGTCTGTCATGTATTCAGACTCGGCAATACCGCGTTTAGAAGCGACCAAGGTCATAGTGTCGCCGGCAGGGCCTTCAGCGGTGACACATGTGGTGCGCGGAACACAGTAAGAGTTGTAGACGATCTGATTTTTCTGATCGTAGATAAAGTAACCGCGTTGATCGTGGAATTTAGAGTCGTCAGCCTTTCGGAATACTTCTTGTTTATAATAAAGCGCAACGAGATATTGGTCGCTGGCGTTGGTGGCATCAGCGGCTACTTCAAACGTCATCACTTCATAAAATGGTGTGACGGCATGGCCTCCCGCACCCACATCAGCCCCTTCTTGACCTGGCGAAACATCAATGCCGCCAGCTTCCACTGATTTCCAGATGCCAACTAATTTTGCCAATGGCCCGAAGTCCATCCCATCGATTGTGTTGTGATCTGCAAATGCTGGAAACGAGATTGCCGCTGCGATACCCAATGCTAATACTTTTTTCACACTAACTTCCTTATATAGTTATTTGACTTAATTAACAATAAAGGTGCTGTGAAACCAGTTTATTAACCCAGATCAGTGTTGCTGATTAATATGAAAGCGAAGTGTAAGCTGATGTATCAGTCAATAAGGGGGTGTTAATGCGTTTAAATATTGCACAGGAACCTTGCTTTCTCATCCGAATTTAAGGGGGGAAGTCGTAGATTTATTGGTGTCTTAAGGTTGAGGTCAGTTATCAGGTTTGAGGTCGTCTAAACTTAAAGTTTCTATTTCAGAAAATATGACAATCTGGGCTCTAAAAACGTTCTCGAAATAAATGCAAATTAATGCTTTACCTCAACTTAACTTGAGGTATTAGGATATGCAACGTTGCTTACGAGAATACTTTAAGGAGAGAAGAATGATCCAACTTGAACATGTAAATTTAGTCGTTAAAGACATCCCAGAAATGCTGACTTTCTACAAAGCGGCATTCCCTCATTGGTATGTTCGCGATGAAGGAAAGGGCGAATGGTCAGGCAAGCCACGAAACTGGTTACACTTCGGAGATGAGTATCAGTATATCGCAATGAGTGATCATGGTGAGGGTGAGAATCGAGATTTAGATGGCCACTCTGTTGGTCTCGCACACTTTGCTTATGTTACCAATAATATCGAAAGCGTAACTCAACGTCTTATCGATGCGGGTTTTCCTATTGCCAAACCTGGCGCTGAAGAACCTTATCGCAAGAACGTTTATTTTGTGGACCCGGCTGGCTTTGAGGTCGAGTTCGTTGAATATCTGAGTGATGATCCCAGGCTTCGAAATGCTACAAGTTAGCAGAATCGTTAGGTAGGAAAACTGAAAAAGGCATTGTGGAACACTCCGCAATGCCTTTTTAGATTGATTAGCTAGTTGGTCTTTCGCTCGTTGTTCTACTTAGCTTTGAACGGTACCAATAGCTGCTTTCCAAACACATTAATAAGCGCGCCAGTGACAATCAGACCACCACCAAGATATGTCCATATTGAAGGGATCTCATTGAAGATCCAAACACCTAGGAGCGCTGAGAAGACGATTTGAACATAAGAGTAAGCCGAAGCTTTACCTGCTGCTTGAGTTTGCATTGCCTTGGTTAAACCGTATTGGCCTATTTGAGTGAAAACCCCAACCAACACCAACATCACTGTTAAGAATAGGCTCGGCATTACAAAATCGTTCCAAATAAGCGCTGTCGATATCGGCAGAGCCACTAGTGGGAAGTAGAAGATGATGACAGAGCTGTCTTCTGTTTGGCTCAGCTTTCGCACAATCACGTAAGCAATTGAGCTACCAAATGCACCAAGCAATGCCACCAAAATACTGAACAACGGTAACTCGCTGCTTGTATTGTTGCTCATACTTGGTTGCACCATCACCAATAACCCCGCTAGACAGAACGCAATGCAAATCATAGTCGATTTTTGGACGCGTTCTTTGAGGAATAACACGCCAAGCAAGGCCGTAAATACGGGGTGTACATACTGTAGAATGGTTGCTTCTGCTAACGGTAAAGTTGTTACCGCGTAGTACACACACATCAGCGCTGCAGTGCCGACTGCACCGCGAACAAACAAAAGTGGTTTGTTATTACCCCAGATAGAAATGCCTTTTCGTTTTACGTCGATATAGCTAATGATCAAAGACACTAACGCCCTTGCCGCAACGATCTCAAATACAGGTATGCCATAGTTGCTGATGTATTTCACACAGGCTGACATCAGTGCGAATCCAAAAGCGGAGAGGAGCATGAATCTAACCCCAACAGGGATCATTGTAAAAGAGAAAGAAGGCATAAAAATATCAATCGGTTGAGGGAAAAGGAATCATAGCTTAGTTTAGAAGACCCGACCAAAGCCTTTGTCTTTTTCTCGTCAACTTGATTCAATTAATTCTCATTTCTAATCTTCTACTAGTCACGGATACGTCCATGCGCCGCAAAACGCACATCACATTTTGCCTCACATAATATCGGTCATAGCTCAATTTTATAAAATCAACATCAACAGAAGGTGACGCTAATCCAACTCTGATTTATCGGGCGTTTTAATTGTCCTTATCACTCATATCATTCCTGTGAATTTATAATGAGAGATATGTTCTATGAAACCAATAAATACCTTACTCATATCCACACTCGCGCTTTGCTCTTTTAGTTCAGCGACTTATGCCGATACCATTTTGCATGCATTTAATTGGAAATATTCAGATGTCACAGCCAATGCTAATCAAATCGCCGAAGCTGGTTATAAGAAAGTACTGGTCGCTCCGGCAATGAAATCCAGTGGCACCCAATGGTGGGCGCGTTATCAACCACAAGATCTACGTACCATTGATTCTCCATTGGGGAATAAACAAGATCTAGCAGCAATGATTGCCGCGCTGAAAAGTGTCGGTGTTGATGTTTACGCGGATGTTGTACTTAACCACATGGCGAATGAAAGCTGGAAGCGAAGTGACTTGAACTACCCTGGTACAGAAGTGCTAAACGAGTATGCCAGCCGCTCAAGCTATTATGCTGACCAGACTCTTTTCGGCAACTTAGCGCAAGGTTTTGTCTCGGCTACTGATTTTCATGCGGCTGGTTGTATTTGGGATTGGGATGATCCTGGGCATGTTCAATATTGGCGTTTGTGTGGTGCGGATGGCGATACCGGGCTACCCGATCTCGACCCAAACAACTGGGTAGTGTCACAGCAGCGTTTGTATTTGAAGGCGCTAAAAGAGATGGGTATCAAGGGTTTCCGTATTGATGCAGTGAAACACATGAGCCAGTATCAAATCGACCAAGTATTTACGCCTGAAATCACATCGAACATGCACGTGTTTGGTGAGGTGATTACCAGTGGTGGAGCTGGGAACAGTGGCTACGAGTCTTTCTTAGCACCTTACTTGAACAACACCAATCATTCTGCGTACGATTTCCCGCTGTTTGCTTCGATTCGATCGGCGTTCTCTATGGGCGGTGGTTTGAACCAATTGCACGATCCACAAGCTTACGGACAAGCCTTGCCTGATAGCCGTGCCATTACCTTTACTATCACACACGATATTCCAACCAACGATGGCTTCCGTTATCAAATAATGGATCCTCAAGATGAGCAGCTTGCTTACGCGTATATCCTTGGTAAAGATGGTGGCACTCCACTGATCTACAGTGATGATCTTCCTGATTCAGAAGACAAAGATAATGGTCGTTGGGGGAATGTTTGGAATAGCCAGAAAATGAAAAACATGTTGAGCTTCCATAACGCGATGCAAGGCAAAACAATGACCATGATTTCAAGTGACCAGTGCACTTTGCTGTTCAAGCGTGGCAAAGAAGGGTTAGTTGGGATAAACAAGTGTGGAGAAACGCGTGGCGTGACAGTTGATACTTACCAACACGAGTTCAATTGGCATGTTCAATATAAAGACGTATTAAGCAGCGCGACAGAAACGATTTCTTCTCGCTATCATACGTTTAACCTGCCACCACGCAGCGCGCGTATGTTTAAGTTGTAGTATCTGTTAAAGCTAGAAAGCAGAGCCAATAACCTAAAAAGCCGCAGTGAGTACTGCGGCTTTTCTAGTAGACAAAGCAGTGTTAGCGAATCATGTCATTAAAAAGGCGATCGGCTATTCGCGATAGCAAACTGTTGGTAAAGCTCTGCCACTTCAACTGGGTTGAACTCATCTTTGTAAGTGAGCTCACTGAGTCTGTGGGTGATGTTTTGTAGCTCGTGAGAACGTTGCTGAGCACGTTGTTGGTAGCGTTTGAAGGCTTGCTCTGTACCTTCGAAGTTCGATGCAATGCTTTGTGCTAAGACGTAAGCGTTCTCAATGCCTAAACTGAAGCCGATACCCATTGTCGGTAATACTGCACAGCACGCGTCGCCTAATAAAACGGCGTTGTCTCGATACCAAGTATCGAATGGCGCAACATCAGTAAGGGGAGAAGGTAAGATCTTTGACTCTGGCGTATCTCTAATCATATCCAGTAAGTAGCTAGGATAGTGAGAGAACTGCTCTAACACGGTTTGTTTAGAAAGCGTTTCACCTTCTTCAACGGCGCATGCAGCAAACCAGTACTTGCCTTGGGTTTCTCGGTTGTAGGTGTAGGTTACGATGCGAGATTTGTCACCCGCGAATACATAACACTCCTCGTCACTGATCTTTGGCACTTTGAAATCAATCTCGCCGCGGCAACAATATACATTCGGTTGTCTCAGAGAGACTTCAGGTGCCACAAACTTTCTGACTTGCGAGAACACACCGTCGGCACCGACAATAATATCAGCATCAAGAGGCTCGCCATTGATAAGAATTTGAGACTGTTCGCCATTCTCAACGACGGTGCAATGCTGGTTGGTGGCAATACACTCATCACCTAATTCATCAAGCAGCAATTGATATAAACGGCTACGGTGAAACAAACCAATAGGCGCATTTGCTTTGCTTGGTGAATCGCTCATATTGAGTGTGTTGATTGGAAAGCCAGTCGCCGTCAATGTTGAGATAGTATCGACTTGGTTACAAGCCGCTTTAACTTTGTCGACACCCACTAATGCCGCAAGAACTTGCATGCCCTCTGGCCACATGATGATACCTGTACCATCAGCACGTGGCTGTGCTGCCTTTTCGTAGACTCGAGCTTGAATCCCAAACTTACGTAGCGATAACGCAAGGGCCAAACCATTCAGTCCCGCGCCGATAATTGCGATTTTTAGACGTTGTTGTTCCATGACTTTCTCCTAAAACTAAGATGCCAATATCTGAGTATTGGTTCATAGGGCGTAAGATAGGCCATTCCAATCAATAAATAAACGTTATAAATGAAAAGGTTATTGAGAGCATCGCATCATGGGTGAGATCCCTCAATGATCTTCAATCACTCCAGACCAATGATTTTGCTGGGAGAGTGCTTTCAACAATTCAATCTCTTTCGCTGTCTCTTGTTTAAGCCATTCAATCAGGTCGTTGATCACAGCAGAGTGAGTACGCTGGTGGATGAAGTAGGTCCAAGCACTGTGTTGAATCTTGGCATTTTGCGGGCAGTGCAAGAAACCTCGTTGCAAATCCTGCAAAACCAAAAGCAGATCCGTTACCGTGACGCCTTCACCAGATAAGCAGGCACTGAGCGCCATATCCAAAGATAAGAAGCTGGTATTTCTAACGGGCTTTGTTGGTGGCGATTCGACATCGGCCAGCCATACCTTCCAATCATGGTGATCTAAAGTCGGGTGAAGCCTTGGCATGGTTAAGATCGAATCGAGGTCGGTATCTTTCTTAGTCAAACCTAAAGCATTGGTTAAGCTTGTGGAACACACGGGTGCCATAAACTCTTCACGCAAGAAAGTGATGTCAGGAGCGTTGTCATAGCGGCTTTTGAATCGAGTATGAAAGATCAACAGGTCATACTCACTGCTGTTAATGGCTTCATCCTCTTCAATCACAGGAACAATAACGATCTCGTAATCTGGGTAACGCTCGTTTAATTCACGAACCTTAGAGATCAACACGCGCGTAGCAAAACTCAGGGTTGCCTTGATCACGATACGTTTCTGTTTTGGTTCTCTCCAAGATGCGATAACCGATTCGATACTGCCGTAGCTTTCTCGCAAAGCGGTATACAAATCATGACCTTGCTCTGTTAATTCAATCGCTCGATGTTTACGAATGATCAAAGATGCGTTCAGCTCATCTTCAAGCTGTTTTATCTGACGGCTAATCGCACTCTGTGTCACGTTGAGTTCATCGGCGGCGAGTGTAAAGCTCATCAGTCTTGCTGCCGCTTCGAAGGCTTTTAAGCCATTATGTGAGGATGGCAGGCTAGGATATGGGGTCATAATTCACTCGCATGAGTTTTTGGAATGTTAGAGTCGCAAATTTATCAATTGAACGCTAGTCCCATCGATCGTATTTTGGTCGAAATTAACCGAGGCGCTCATGAAAAAAATACTCACTCTTGCATTCCCTTTGATCATTTCACAGCTGATATCCATGGCTTTAGTCCTTACTGACGTTTGGATGATGTCGCGCATCAGCGTGTCAGCCCTTGCGGCTGGTGGCTTAGGCGCGTCTATCTACTTTTTTATCTTCATTATCGCGAGCAGCACGGTAGGCTGTGTCGCAAATTTGATTGCCATCGCCTATGGTCAACGTGTGGCTCGCCCTGAATTTGGTAATAGCCAAATTCGGTTGGCAGTGAAAGGCGCAACCATGCTGGCATTTGTACTTAGTGCGCTCTTAATGGCAAGTTTTTGGTTAGCCCCATTGGTATTAGAAGCAGCCAAGCAACCACAGGAAGTGATCACCTTGGCGATGGAATACGTGCACGCTCTTAAATGGGTGATGTTGCCTTCGCTTATCTTATTGGTGTTGCGTGGCTTAACCAGTGCGTTTGGCAATGTGCGTTCTATCTTAGTGATGTCGGTAATCACGGTTATTCTGAATGTTCCAGTGAGTTATTTCTTAACTTTTACATTGGAAATGGGATTAACAGGACTTGGGTTAGGTACCGCGATCGCGGCATTTATGGTGATGATTGGTTACACGGTTTGGGTATTCAAGCGTGACGAATTCAAACAATTTGCTCCTTGGCTGCACACAGAAGAGTACTCCCTTAAGTTGATGAGCCCTTTGCTATTGATGGGTTTACCTATCGCGATTGCAGCGTTGCTTGAGCATGGTTTGATTTATGGTGGCACCTTAATGGCAGGAACCATTAGTATCGCCTCTCTAGCGCTGCACCAAATCTTACTACAATGCTTGAGTTTTACATGGAACTTTAACTTTAGCTTTTCCCAAGCGGCTGCGATTTTGGTTGGTCGTGATTACGGAGCGGGCAACTATGAAGGAATCAAACGAACCTCGATTCAAAGCTTCATATTAGTGTCGTTGTTGAGTATTGCGTTGTCGGCTGTCTTTATCTTATGGCCGGAAATGATAGCTTCTATCTTCAAGCTGGATGATGGCACAGGAGCAATGACATCACTATTGGCCTCTGTTATCTGGGTTGTTGCACTCTGCTTTATTGTTGATGCTTGGCAGTTGTTAGCAATCAACCTGCTTAGAGGTATGAAGATTGTCTCTATGCCAATGGTGATGACGGCAATTGGTTACTGGGTATTTGGCTTACCCGCTGCTTGGTACTTAATGCCCAAGTTTGAATTGGCCGGAATCTGGGGCGGAATTGGTGTTGGTTTGGGAGTGACAGGCATTCTGCTGCTAATTCATTTGATGGTTGTGCTTAACAAAAACAGCAAGGCTCCAAATATCGGTTGCTCAGCTTACTCTTAACTTCCTTAGTCAGATTATTACCGATAATAAAAAGCCACAGATACTGATGTGACCCCGTAAAGTTGGACATTTCTGTTAAGCGGCTTTCAAGGCCTGAGTTCGATATTCTATCGGAGTCAGGCCTTTTAGTTTCACTTTTATACGTTTGGTATTGTAGTACTCGATGTATTCTTTAATTTGCTCTATCAGAGCATCTGCATCTTCAAAGCTTTGGTTGTGATACATCTCTGTTTTGAGTAAAGCAAAAAAGTTTTCAGCAACCGCATTATCCAAGCAGTTACCTTTTCTCGAC